>DAHUZG010000307.1 GCA_027306715.1 Acidimicrobiaceae bacterium | reverse complement strand
CCTGATCTGCTTCTCCCGTGGCGGCATCATCGACGACAAGGCGCTGCTCCGGGCCCTCGAGGAGGGCTGGATCGCCGGCGCCGGCCTCGATGCTCACGGAGAAGAGCCGCTGCCCCCCGAAAGCCCGTTCTGGAGCGCCAGGAACACCGTCGTGACCCCGCACAACGGTGCCACGACCAACGGCACCCGGGAGCGCAGCATCGACATCCTGGTCGACAATCTCGAGCGCTACGTCGCCGGGAGGCCGATGCGCAACGTCGTCGACAAGGTCGCGGGGTACTGACGATGACCGACTCGGCCCCCGACGCGGCGGCCCCCGAGAGGCGGCCCGGCTGCGCCCTCTGTCCTTCCGATCCCTCTCCGGCCGGCCTCTCGCTGCTCCCGGCGCGGGACCACGTCTACTCGGACGGGTCGTGGCGCGTCCTCGTCAACAAGAGCGCGCTTCGCGGCTGGCTGCTCGTGCCGACCCTCCGCCACGTCGCAACCCTCGCCGAGCTGACCCCCGACGAGCAGCGGTCGATGGGCCGGATGCTCTCGCTCGCCAGCCGGGCGCTTGCCGACGTCGTCGGTTGCGAGAAGACCTACGCCATGATGTTCGCCGAGGGCACCCCGCACGTGCACTTCAGCCTCGTGCCGAGAATGGCGGACATCCCCGACCATCTAAAGGGCGCCAAGGTCTCCGGCTACAACGCCGAGGGACCCGCGCTCGAGGACGACGAGCGGGAGGCCCTTGGCGAGCAGCTGAGGGAGCGGTTCCGCTCGCTCGCCGGCGCTCAGGCGACGCGGTAGCGCTCGGCGTCTCGCGCCCGCAGCTCCAGCCCGTGGCCGGGAGCGTCGCGGTCCGGCTCGAGCGCCCCGCCTTGCGGCGAGAGGGTGCCGTCGAAGAGCATCTGCTCGATCCGGACGTGGTCGTGGAAGTACTCGAGGTGGCGCAGGTTCGGCGCGGCGACGGCCACGTGGGCGTGCAGGTTCGGGGCGCAGTGGCCCGAGACCTCGAGGTTGTGGGCCCCGGCGAGGGCGGCGGCCTGCAGCCAGGCGGTGATCCCCCCGCAGCGGGTGACATCGGCCTGCAGGCAGTCGACCGCCCCGGCGACGATCATCGGGGCGAAGTACTGCAGGCTGTAGCCGTACTCACCTGCCGCCACGTCGATCGGGCACTGGTCGCGGACCGCGCGCAGGCCGACGAGGTCGTCGGAGGAGACCGGCTCCTCGAACCAGGTGACCCGGCAGCGCTCGTGCATCTCGGCTCCGACCCGGATCGCCTGCTTTCGGCGGTAGCCGCCGTTGGCGTCGACGTACAGCTCGACCCCGTCCCCGACGACCGAGCGGGCGAGCTCGACACGGCGCAGGTCGCGGCGCTCGTCGTGGCCGAAGGACTCGCCGATCTTGATCTTGACCCGGGGGATCCCCCAGTCACCGACGAAGCGCTCGAGCTGGGAGCGGGTCTGGCGATCGTCGTAGGTCGTGAACCCGCCGCTGCCGTAGATCGGCACGGCCGCCACGGCGTGCCCGAGCAGGCCGGAGAGGGACGTGTCGAGAAG
>DAHUZG010000305.1 GCA_027306715.1 Acidimicrobiaceae bacterium | reverse complement strand
CAGTCGCCGCGCGACAGCGGGGACGCCCCGCCCCGCCGCCGGCGCCGCTCGCTGCCGCCCCGCTGAGCCCGCCAGGGTTCGCCCGCTGCCGCCGGGCGCCCCGGCGGGCGCTCAGCTGTGTGACGGGCTCGGCCCCGGCTCGTCGGCCTCGAATGCGAGCTGGTCGACGTAGCACCAGAACCAGTCCTCGCCGGGCTCGTAGCTCTGCATGAGGGGGTGGTCGGCGGCCTGGAAGTGGGCGGTGGCGTGCCGGTTGGGCGAGCTGTCGCAGCAGCCGACATGGCCGCAGGTGACGCAGCGGCGGAGGTGGACCCACGTGCCGCCGACGAGCAGGCAGTCGTAGCAGCCGTTGCCGCTGGCATCGGTCGTCGCGATGGCGTCGGTGTGGGTGCAGGTGCCCGCCATGGTGGTGCCTCCTCGAAGCTCAGCTGCCAAGCGTAGGTGTGCGGCACCGCCACGCCTGCCCGAGGCGCGTGCGGGCCGCCCACTATCGTGACGCCCGCCGTGTTCCTGAGGACTCTCACCTTGAAGGGCTTCAAGTCCTTCGCCGACCCGACGACGCTCGTGCTCGAGCCGGGCGTGACCGTCGTGGTCGGCCCGAACGGGTCGGGGAAGTCCAACGTCGTCGACGCCATCGCCTGGGTGCTCGGTGCGCAGGGCCCACGTGTCGTGCGCTCCGCGAGGATGGACGACGTCATCTTCGCCGGCACGCCGGGCCGCCCCGCGCTCGGGCGCGCCGAGGTCTCGCTCACGATCGACAACTCCGCCCGCCGCCTGCCGATCGACTTCAACGAGGTGACGATCACCCGCACCCTGTTCCGCACCGGCGACAGCGAGTACGCCATCAACGGCGTCGCCTGCCGGCTGCTCGACGTCCTGGAGCTGCTCTCGGACTCCGGCGTGGGGCGCCAGCAGCACGTCATCGTCAGCCAGGGCCAGCTCGACTCGATCCTCTCGGCGCGCCCGGAGGAGCGGCGGATGGTGATCGAGGAGGCGGCGGGCGTGCTCAAGTACCGCCGGCGGCGCGAGCGCGCCGAGCGCCGCCTCGAAGCGAGCGAGAGCTCGCTTCAGCGGCTCGAGGACCTCGTGCGTGAGGTGCGCCGCCAGATCCGCCCGCTCGAGCGCCAGGCGCACTCGGCGCGCCGCCACGCCGAGCTCTTTGCCGAGGTCCACGCCGTGCGGCTGTACCTCGTCGGGCGCGAGATCGAGGCGCTCGACCGCCGCCTGCGCCGCGCCGGCGAGGAGGCGGCCTCGGCGGGGGACCGCCGCCGGCGGCTGCTCGAGGAGGCCACCGGCCTCGACGCTGCCGTCGCCGAGCTGCAGGGCTCGATCGCCGGCGACCGGCCGGAGGAGATCGACCCGGCGCTGGCGCGGGCCGCCCAGCTGCGTGAGCGAGGCCGCGGGCTGCTGGCCCGCATCGCCGAGCGCCGGCGCTCCCAGGCCGAGCTCGCCGCAGCGCTGGTCACCGCCGGCTCCGTCGAGCGCCTCGGCGAGGAGCGGGCGCGACTCGGCGGCGAGCTCGACGGGGCCGAGCGGGCCGCCGCTCTGCTCGCTCCCGAATGGGACGAGCTGGCGGCCGCAGAGGCGGCCCTGGCGCTCGAGGAGGCCCGGCTCGGCGAGCTCGCTGCCCCAGCTCACCCGGGCACGGCGGCCGCCGCCGCCGGC
>DAHUZG010000297.1 GCA_027306715.1 Acidimicrobiaceae bacterium | reverse complement strand
GCTGCCGAGCGAGCCGGTGCCGTGCCGACCCGATGAGCGCCGAGGAGCCGCCCCGGCCCGGCCGGACGCGACGGGTGCGGACGCTGCGCCGGGTGCGTGTCGGGACACCACGCCAGCGCCGGCCCGGCAGCGTCCTCGAGTGCCTCGTCATCGCCCCCGGGCCCGACGAGTGGGCGGCGGTCGACCTCGCCTCGGGGGCCCTCGTGCGCGCCGGCGCGCCCCGGCCGGACAGCGCGGCGCCGATGGGCGACAGCTGGCGGGTGCTCGACGTCGCCCGGGTGGTGATCGGGGCCAGCCGGGAGCCGCTCGACCCGGGCCGCCCGGAGGCGATCGCCTGCGACGCCGCGCCGACCAGGGCCGGACGGCTGCGCCGCCGCCAGGCACGGCGGCTGCTGCGTCGCCTCGCCTCGCCGGAGCGGCCGGGGGCGACGCTGCTCGGCACGCACGGCCCTTCGATCGCCTACGTCGACCTCGACGGGACGAGCCCGTCTCTCATGCTCGTCGCCGTCTCGCACCGAAGCGTCGAGGTCTCGAGCCGGGCGGACGGCCAGCTCGCGCTCGCCTTCTCCTGGTCCGGCACCCGGCACGTGCTGCCGGTCGCCGACTTCCGCCTGCTCGCCGCCGCGCGCCGCCAGGCCGGGGGGCCGCTCCTCAACGCCGAGCTCGTCGCCGCCCTCGGCGGCAAGCCCTCGGTGCTGCTCGTCGGTCTCGGAGCGGTGCGCGCCGGCCACGCCCCAAAGGTCGTCCTCGCCGCCCTGGCGATCTGAGCAGCTCGCCGGTCCGGCGGCCAGCGGCTAGCTGGGCAGCGTCCCCTCGGCGAGGTCCTCGGCCATCGCCCAGCCGAAGGCGACGAGGCAGTCGCGGCGCTCGGCGGAGAGGCCGGCGAACAGCTCGGCGACCTCCGGATCGACCTTCTCGCCCCCGTCGGGGGCGTAATCGAGGAGCGCGGTCGTGTTCCCGTCACCGCGTATCGTAAAGGACCGGTCCTCGAGGCTCGACTCGACGCCAAAACGCTTGGCGAGCCGGCGGCCCCAGGCGCGGTCCTCGCCGGAGGCCTTGTAGCCGGGGCGCGGCACGATGTCGCTGAGCCCGGCGTAGGCGCGGAAGGCGGCAGGGCCGGCGAGACGGGTGCCGAGCAGCACGTCCTCGTCGGGGAAGGCCAGCACGGCGCGGCGGAAGAGGTCGTGCATCACCGCGCCGAGCGCCTCACCGCCCGAGCCGCTGCGCACGAACGAGGCGAGCCCGACGAGCAGGCTCGGCGTGCCACCGATGCGCTCGAGGGTGGAGAAGGCGTAGCCGACCAGCCGGCCGTCCTCCCGGGCCTCGGTGACGAGCACCCATTCCTCACGGTGCTTGGACAGGAAGCCGACCTCGTAGCCGGCTGTACCGCCAGCGGAGAGGTCGTCCATCTCCGCCAGCTCGGAATCGCTGAGAGCGGTGGTGTCTTTCGTCTCGACGTCGATCACGTTGACTCAGGCCCCTTGCGTTGCGGTGTCGGCGCCGCGCGAGCAGGCGGGAAGGAACCCCCGGACCGGTTCGCCGGGTCGGCCTCCACGCCATCGGACCGGACACGCTTCGCGCCGGCCACGCTCGGACGGACTCACCCAGTGTACGGGACGCGGGGAGGACCCCGCCAAGCGCCGCTCAGGCCAGAGCGCCGGCGCCGAGCAGCTCTTTCAACGCCCCGACGAAGCCGCCGTCGGGCCGGACGTTGAACTCCGCCGGGAGGCGGAGGACCTTCGAGCCGAGGTTGAGCTGGATCGGCACCGGCCCCGGGTGCTCGACGACGAGCTCGCGCAGCCGCTTCACGACCGACTCCGTGAGCTGGTGCAGCGGCAGGCTGACCTCGATCGGGGCCGACTGGTCGTCGGGCACGAGCTTCGGGCGGCGTAGCTCGGCGCAGACGATCTTGGGCTGGTCGTCACGGAGGTCGAGCCGGCCGCGGACGAGCACGAGGGCGTCCTCCTCGAGCAGGGGGCCGTACTCGGCCATCGCCTTGGCGAAGACGAAAACCTCGACTGCCGCCTCGAGGTCCTCGAGGACGAAGGTCGCCATCAGCTCGTTCTTCCGGGTGTAACGCCGCGAGAGGCTCGTCACGACGCCGCCGACGGTGCGGAAGCCGGGAGAAGGGTCGCCGGCGACGCTGTCGAGCAGCTCGCGGATCGTCGTGTCGGTGAGCCGCCGGAGCGGCGCCTCGACCCCCATCAAGGGGTGGTCGCTCACGTAGAGGCCGAGCATCTCCTTCTCGAGGGCGAGCCGCTCGGACTTGTCGAACTCGACGTCGGGAATGGCGACGCGGGCCTCGTCGAACGAGCCGGGGCCGCCGCCGGCGGAGGTCGGCTCGAGCAGGGAGAACAACGTCGAGATCCCTAGCTCCTCCTCCCGCCGGCGGGTGAGGACACGGTCGACGATGTCCTCGAAGACCAGGCAGAGACCCTTGCGCGGGTGGCCGAGGGAGTCGAAGGCGCCGGCCTTGACGAGCGACTCGACGGCGCGCTTGTTGAGCGCGGCCGGGTCGACCCGGCAGCAGAAGTCGTGGAAGTCGGCGAAGCGCCCGTTCTTCTCCCGCTCGGCGACGATCTGGGCGACGATGCCCTCGCCGACGTTGCGGACCGCCGAGAGGCCGATCGAGATCGTCCCCGGCCCCTTTGGCACCGCCCCCTTCGGCGCCGGCTGGTCCTCGCCGGGTCGGGAGCGCCGGGCGGTGAAGTCGGTCGCCGAGACGTTGACGTCGGGCACCCGCACCTCGATGCCGAGCGTCCGGCACTCGGCGAGGTAGACCGCCATCTTGTCCTTGTCGTCCTTGATCGAGCTGAGCAGGGCGGCGAGGTACTCGACGGGGTGGTTGGCCTTCAGCCATGCGGTCTGGTAGGCGACAAAGCCGTAGCCATAGGAGTGGGACTTGTTGAAGGCATAGTCGGCAAAAGGCTCGATGATGTCGAACAGCTTCGTGCCGATCGCCTCGCCGTAGCCGGTCGAGACGCAGCCGGCGACGAATTTCTCGCGCTCGGCGGCGAGCAGCGACCGGATCTTCTTGCCACAAGCCTTGCGCAAGTTGTCAGCTTCCTCCAGGGAGTAGCCGGCGAACTTCTGCGCGACGCGCATGACAGATTCCTGGTAGATCATCAGCCCGAAGGTGTCCGCCAGGATCGGCTCGAGGTCGGGATGGAGGTACTCGACCTTCTTCCGGCCGTTCTTCCTGTCGGCGTAGTCGCGGTGCATGTTCGCCGCCATCGGTCCCGGCCGGTAGAGGGCGACGAGAGCGGCGACGTCGTCGAAGCTCGTCGGCGCCAGGCTGCGCATGAGCGAGCGCATCGGTCCGCCCTCGAGCTGGAACACCCCGATCGAGTCGCCCCGGCGGAGCATCTCGAAGGTGGCCTCGTCGTCGAGGGCGACGCTGTCGATGTCGGGGCGGCCGCCGGTCTCGGCCTCGATGTAGTCGAGCGCCGTCTCGATGACCGACAGGTTGCGCAGGCCGAGGAAGTCCATCTTCAAAAGGCCCAGCCGCTCGACGCCGTGCATCTCGTACTGGGTGACGATCGGCGACTCGCCCGCCGGGGCACCGGGGTCGGGCTTGCGCTGGATCGGGAGGTACTCGCTGAGCGGCTCGTGGGTGATGACCACCGCCGCGGCGTGGATGCCGTCCTGGCGGCGGAGGCCCTCGAGGCCGCGGGCGACGTCGATCACCTTCCTGGCGTCGGGGTCGGCGGCGTACATCTCGCGAAGCGCCGTGGCGTTGGCGTAGCCGTCCTCGAACTTCTCCTCCTTGTCGAGGCAGGCGCGAAGCGGCGTGTCCCGGCCCATGACGAGCGGCGGCATCGCCTTGGCGATCCGGTCGCCGAGCACGTAGGGGTAGCCGAGGACTCGGGCTGCGTCGCGCACGGCGGCCCGCGCCTTGATCGTCGAGAAGGTGACGATCTGGGCGACCCGGTCCCAGCCGTAGCGCTCCGAGGCGTAGCGGATCATCTCCGAGCGGTAGCGCTCGTCGAAATCCATGTCGATGTCCGGCATCTGCTTCCGGCCGGGGTTCAAGAAGCGCTCGAAGAGGAGGTCGTAGCGGATCGGGTCGAGGTCGACGATGCGCAGGCAGTAGGCGACACAGCAGCCCGCCGCCGACCCGCGCCCCGGACCCACCCGGATCCCGCTCCGCCGGGCGTAGGCGATGAGGTCCCAGACGACGAGGAAGTAGGCGGAGAAGCCCATGTCGGCGATGACGCCGAGCTCGTAGTCGAGGCGCTCGACGACGACGGGAGCCAGGTCGGCTCCGTAGCGCTGGCGGGCCCCCTCGTAGGTGAGGTGCCGGAGGTAGACCGTCGCCGACTCCTCGTAGCCGTCGGCCCGGAACTCGTCAGGGACCGGGAACCTGGGCAGCGTCGGCAGCCCGGGCTCGATCTCGACGTGGGCGCGCTCGGCGATCCAGAGGGTGTTGTCGCAGGCCTCCGGCAGCTCGGAGAAGAGCCGGCGCATCTCGGCCGCCGACTTGAGGTAGTGCTCCTCGCCGTCGAACTTGAACCGCTTCGGGTCGTCGATCGTGGCGCCGGTCTGCACGCAGAGGAGGGCGTCGTGGGCGACGGCGTCCTCGCGCCGGCAGTAGTGGCTGTCGTTGGTGGCGACGAGCGGCGCCCCGATCGCCTTGGCGATCTCGACGAGCGCGGGGTTGGTCCGGTGCTGGTCGGAAAGACCGTGGTCCTGCAGCTCGACGAAGAGGCTGTCGCGCCCGAAGATGTCCTGGAGCCGGCCGGCGAGCTTGGTGGCGCCCTCCTCGTCGCCGTTCAGCACCGCCTGGAGGACCACGCCGCCGAGGCAGCCGGTGGTGGCGATGAGCCCCTCGTGGTACTGCTCGAGCAGCTCCCAGTCGATGCGGCCCTTGTAGTAGTAGCCGCTCAGGTAGGCCTCGGAGGAGAGCTTGATGAGGTTCCGGTAGCCGGCAGTCGTCTCGGCGAGGAGGGTGAGGTGGTAGTAGAGCTTCTCGCCCCGCTCGCCCTCGCCGCCGGTGTCGTCGATACGGCCACGCCGCACCGGACGCTCGAGCCGCGAGCTCGCCGCCATGTACGCCTCGGTGCCGATGACCGGGTTGACCCCGTGACGCCGGCAGGCGTCGTAGAACTCGAGGACGCCGTACATGTTGCCGTGGTCGGTGATCGCCAGCGCCGGCTGCCCGTCGGCGGCGGCGGCGGCGACCACCTCGTCGACGCGTGCCGCCCCGTCGAGCATCGAGTACTCGGTGTGGGTGTGCAGGTGAGCGAAAGAACCGCCGTCACGATCACTCACTCGGCTGCCACCTCGACCCTCCCGACCTGGCCGCCCGCCAGGTCGATGGCGCCTGCGGCCGACCGCTCTCCACAGCCCTGCGCCGATCGTCCACAACCTTGTTCCACAGCTGTGGAGGAACTACAGCACTGTCATTCGGCGCCGGGCCGAGGATAGCGCGCCGTGACCGTGCCGGGCGGGGCCTGACCCGTCCGGCGGGGCCTGACCCGTCCGGCGGGGCCGGGGCCGGGCGGCGGGTGGCGGGTGGCGGCCGGAGGCAGCGGGGCTACAGGTACTGGCCGGTGCGGTCGGTGGCGCCGTCGGGCGCCGCACCAGGAGGCAGCCCGCGCCGGCGCATCTCCTCGAGCTGCGAGCGGGCGGCCATCTGCTGGGCGAACAGGGTCGCCTGGATGCCGTGGAAGAGTCCCTCGAGCCAGCCGACCAGCTGCGCCTGGGCGATGCGCAGCTCGGCGTCGCTCGGCTCGCCCTCGCCGAAGGGAAGGGTCAGCCGGTCGAGCTCCGCCCGCAGGTCCGGCGAGAGCCCGTCGGCGAGCTCACGCACCGAGACCTCGTAGATCTCCTTCAGCCGCTGCCTGCTGGCGCTGTCGAGCGGCGCCTGGCGCACCTCCTCGAGGAGCTGCTTGATCATCGAGCCGATCCGCATCACCTTCGCCGGGTGCTCGACGGCCTCGACGATCTCGGTCTCGCCGCCCTCGCCAGAAGCCATCGACTCGCCGGGCGCCGCCGGCTCGCTGGTCACGACGAGCAGCTGCGGGCGATCGGCCGGGGCGCCCCGTGCGCCGCCTTCGGCGTCGTCGGTCATCGCTCGCCGCGCTCTCGGGCCGGGGTCTTCGGACGCGTCATGAAGGACATGGAGGGATTGTGCCCCGCGGGGCGCCCGGCCGCACCTCGACCCCGGGCGGCCGGCCCGGCCAGAGGGACGGGACTCCCCCGGCGCCCCGGGATCGGGGCGCCGGGGGAGGCGCGCGGCGGCTAGGGGGGAGCGCCGCTCAGGCGCGCGCGACGCGGCGCAAGTCCTCGAGGGACAAGCCAGCCGCGGCATCCCCACCGCACTGGTCGCAGTGTGCGGTGTGGCGCCACGACCGGAGAAGCCGCGTGCCCGAGGCATCGAGGAAGACGACGAAGGCATCGGAGCCCGGATGAAGGACCAGCCGGTGGTAGCTCCGCCATTCCGTCGAGACTGCTGTGTCTCCGAGCGAGCCCTTGAGGACCCGCCGGAAACGGTGGTTGACCGTGTCGAACAACCAGGTGCTGTGGCACGACTCGAGGACGAGGAAGCCCTCGGCTGCCGGCAGGTCCTCCGCCCCAGGGACGGCGGCCGCGATGATCTCGATCGGCCCCGTCGAATGCGGTCCCGCTTCGAGATGACTGACGATCCTGCTGATGTCCACGTGAGGATCATGACGCCGCGTTGCGACGAGGGGAACGCGGCCGGATTGCGATCGCGTGACGATCACGCCGAGCGAGGTTATTGCCACAAAACGGACGCATCCGGACATGCCGGAGCCTGTGGTCAGACGAGCGGCCAGGGATAGGCTCGCGAGCTCTCGGGGGGCTCGGGGAAGCACGGATCGGCGACCAGCCGGCGAGCCCGGCGGCGGATCGCCGCCCGCTCGGGGTCGGAGAGCAGCCGCTCGAGCGAACGCGGGACGCGCCGGCTGAGCGCTTCGGCGGCGGCGACGACCTCCCCCGGCAGCTGCTCTCCGGCGAAGTCCCACATCACCGTCCGCAGCTTCGGCTCGGGGTGGAAGCAGAGCCCGTTGTCGATGCCCCAGAGGTGGCCGGCGCTGTCGACAAGGACATGGCCGCCCTTGCGGTCGGCGTTGTTGGCGAGCAGGTCGAGACCGGCGATGAGGCGCAGCGCCGCCCCCTTGGCGGCGTCCTCGAGGAGGGTGAAGTAGTGCTGGGCGTAGTCGGCCTCGACGAGGCGCTGCAAGGACCCCGTGCCGAACGGCAGGTCGTGGCGCAGGACCGTCTCCGGCACGACGTCGATGCCGACCGCCCGCGCCAGCTCGTAGGCGGCCACCTCGCGCCGGAACAGCCCGTCGGGGAAGTCCCACAAGCTGCGCTCGCCGCCGAGCGGCTTGTACACCGCCTGGCGCTTTTCGCCGCCGAGGCGCAGGGTCACGAGAAGGGTGATGTTCGAGCTCCACGGCATCCGGCCCTCGACCTCCGCGTCCCCGCGCTCGAGCAGCTCGGTCCAGCCCTCCCGGCTCAGCGGACCGGTGGCTCGTGGCCGTTCGTCCGCGGACACACGTGGCCTCTCGGGTCGAGTGGGAACCCGCAGAGCGGGCAAGCCGGCCGGCCGGCGTCGACGAGGCTGGCGCCCCGGATCGCCAGCGCCGCCGCCTGCTCGCGGGTGAGGGCGAGACGGGCCTCGCCGCCCCCCCCGTCCTCCTCGTCCTCGAGCTCCTCGGCGAGCAGCACGACGCGGTCCGAGCTGGCGTCGTAGGCAACGGCGAGGGCGCCGACGGAGAAGGCGACCTCGTCGAAGTCCTCGAGCTCGAGGGCCTTCTCGCCCGGCAGCTCACCGGGACGGGCGAGGTCCTGAAGCAGCCGGCCGAGATGCTGTGAGAGGGCGCCGACCTGCTGCTTCTCGAGCTTCAGGGTGACGAGCGTCTCGGCGGCACGGGCCTGCAGGTAGAAGACGCGCTGGCCGACGGGACCGACCGTGCCGACGGTGACGCGCTCCGGCGAGCCGAGCTCGAAGACGTCGCTCACGGCGCCTCCCCCGGACGCGGCGCCGGGGACGGTCCCGTCCCGCCCGGGGGGGAGCTCATCCGGCTGCCGTCGCGCCGGCGGCGGGCACTCCCGTTAGGCGACGGCGAGAACGGGGTCAGCTCACCGGTCGAGTTG
>DAHUZG010000269.1 GCA_027306715.1 Acidimicrobiaceae bacterium | reverse complement strand
GCGGCTGCGGCGGCCAAGGCGGCTGCGGCGGCTGCCCGCTCACGTGGCACCGCCGTGCGCCCTGCCGGCTGACCGCCTCCGAGAGGCCGACCGGTCGCAGCGGCGCGACCGCACACGAGGTGCGGGCGTGACGAGGCGCGGCGTGCCTGCCGCCTCGGGCACGCCGCGTCTCGCGCTGGCGACTGTCTGCGCCGTCCTCTTCCTCACCTTCCTCGACACCACCATCGTGAGCGTCGCCCTCTCGAGCGTGCAGACAAGCCTGCAAGCAGGCGTCACCCAGCTGCAGTGGACGGTCAACGCCTACGCTCTCGTCTTCGCCAGCCTGATGCTGATGGCCGGCAACCTCTCGGACCGCTTCGGGCGCAAACGCCTGATGGTGATGGGGCTCGTCGTCTTCTGCGCGGGCTCGCTGCTGGCGGCGCTGGCGCCGAACGTCGACCTCCTCATCGCCGGCCGGGCGGTGATGGGCGCAGGCGCCGCCGCCTCCGAGCCGGGAACGCTGTCGGTCATCCGCCATCTCTTCCCCGACGCTCGCCAGCGGGCGCGCTCGCTCGGTGTCTGGGCGAGCGTCTCGGCGCTGGCGCTCGCCGCCGGACCGGTGGTCGGCGGCTTCCTCGTCGGCGTCGACTCCTGGCGGGCGGTCTTCTGGTTCAACCTCGCCGCCGGCATCGTGATCACCGTCGCCGCCTCGGTGATCCTTCCCGAGAGCCGCGATCCGCTCGAGGCGCGGCTCGACTTCCTCGGGTTCGCCCTCGTCTCGCTCGGGCTCGCCGCCGTCACCTTCGCCATCATCCTCGGTGAGACCGACGGCTACGGATCGGCGCAGGTGCTCGGGCTGTTCGTCGGCGGAGTAGCCCTCCTCGTCGCCTTCGTAGCTGCGGAGCGGCGCGTCACCGCCCCGATGCTCGACCTCTCGTACCTCCGCATCCCGAGCTTCAGCGGAGCGCTCGGCGTCGCCTTTGCGGCATTCTTCGGCATCTTCGCCATCTTCTTCTTCACAGCACTGTACTTGCAGGTCGTAGTCAACTACTCTGGCTACCGTACAGCTCTCGTCTTCTTGCCGATGGCGGCGACGATGATCGTCGCCGCGCTCGTCGCCGGACGCCTCGTCGGCCGCTACGGGCCGCGCTGGCCGATGGCCTGCGGCTGCATCGTCGCAGGCACCGGCATCCTGCTCACCGAGGCGGTCCTTGCCGGGGCGGTGAGCTTCACCGAGCTGGCGGTGGCGCTGGCGATCACCGGTGCCGGCTTCGGGACGGTCGTCGTGCCCGTCACCGCGGTCGCGCTCGCTGTCGTCCCCGCCGAGCACTCGGGAATGGCGGCATCGGCGACGAACACGAGCCGCGAGCTCGGCTCGGTCTTCGGCGTCGCCATCCTCGGAGAGATCGTCAACGTCAGCCTCGTCGGCGACCTGTCACGGCGCATGCAGCAACTTCACCTGCCGCGCAAGCTCAGCGCCAGCATCATCCGCGAGCTCGAGTCCGGCGGCTTCCCGTCACAAGGAGCCGTCACCGGCTACATCCATTCCTACGGGCGAGAGGTGACGACGATCCTCGACGCCGCCTATCGCGCCTTCCGCTCCGCCGGCGAGGGCTCGCCCCGCTGATCAGGCCAGGCGCACCAGGCCCCAGGAGGCGTCGAACGACTCGCCAGGATCGAGCACGAGAAGGCCGGCTCCGCTGCGCAGGGCGTCGGGGGGACAGGTCATCGGCTCGACGGCGACGGCACGGCGGTGGTCGGGGCCCGGCAGGGTGTCGGCGGTGAACACCTCGCAATAGGCGAAGGCGGCATCCGCCCAGAGCTCGACACGCGGCGCGGCGGCGTCCGACGGCGGGGGCTCGAAGGTGGCGTGCCAGCGCCCGTCGGAGCCGGCGAGCAGTCCGGACAGGCAGGCGTCGAGCACGACGTCGCCGATCGCCGGAGAGCCCGTCCCGCCACGGGGCTTGGTGACACGGGCAGCGGTGTCGCCGGGGGCGATCACCGCCGGAGCCCCGCAGGGCAACCCCCGCTCGTCGAGCGGTACCTCGGTCGTGGCAGGGACGTGCAGGCGACTCGAGGCGAGGCCCCCCGCGCCGGGGTCGAGATAGGGATGGAAGCCGACGCCGAACGGGAGGGCCTCCCCGCCGTCGTTGCGCGCCAGGCAGCGAACCTCGAGCCCGGCGGCGCTCAACCGGTAGTCGAGCGCCAGATGCAGCTGGAAGGGATAGCCGGGCTGAGCCGGAAGGTCGTAGCACAAGCGGGCGAAGTCCTCGCCGCGCTCGACCACCCGCCACGGCGCCCAGCGGACGAGGCCGTGGATGGCGCAGCCGCGCTCGGGCTCGTCGATCGCCGCCTGAGCCTCGTGAGCGCCGAAGCAGTACCGGCCGCCGTCGAGGCGATTCGGCCACGGGGCGAGCACCTGGCCGCGCCCCGAGCTGCAGCGCTCACCGGCGCCGAAGCCCCACAGCACCGGCACGCCGCCGGCGCTGAGCTCGCGCAGCGTGGCGCCGACCTCGGTGACCACGGCCCGCTGCTCGCCGCGCAGGAGCTCGAGCTGCTCGCCCGAGGGAAGTCGCACAGCCGATAGGGTACGCGGCGCCGGCCAGGTGTCCGCGATCGACGCCCGAGGAGGACGCCGTGCGCATCCTGGTGACCAATGACGACGGCGTGGAGGCACCCGGCATCGCCGCGCTCGCCGGCGCGCTCGCACGAGCCGGCCACGATCTGCTCGTCGCCGCCCCCCGTCTCGACTCGAGCGGCGCCGCGGCAGCGGTCGGGCCCCGCTCCGGCGACGAGATCGACCGCGCGCCGGTGCAGCTGCGTGAGCACCCCGACATCCCGGCGCTCGGCGTCGACGCCCTTCCCGCCTTCATCGTCTATGCCGCCTGCAGGGGCGCCTTCGGCGAGCCGCCCGAGCTCGTCTGCTCGGGCATCAACCGGGGCCGCAACGTCGGCGGCTCGGTCTTGCACTCGGGCACGGTCGGTGCGGCGTTGACGGCCGCGCAGCTCGGGCGCTCGGCTCTCGCGATCTCGCTCCAGGCACGCGGGGCGACGCTTCACTACGAGACCGCCGCGGGGCTCGCCGCCGGCCTCGTCGAGCTGCTGAGCGGGCTGCGCACCGGGACCGTGCTCAACTGCAACGTCCCCAACCGTGCCCCCGGGGAGCTGCTCGGGCTGCGGCGAGCCTCGCTCGCCCGCAGTGGGCCGATCCTGCCACCGGTCCCCGGGGCACAGTCTTCTCGCCTCGCCAGCCCGGGCGAGCGGGCCGTGCCCGACAGCCAGAGCGACGACGGGCTCACCCTCCTCGGTTGGGCCACGGTGACGGCGCTGGTGCCGGTGGCCGAGGATCTCGACCCGGTGACGACCGGACGGCTCGACGAGAGCCTCGGGGCGCTGCCGGGCTGAACCCCCTGAGATGACAGCGTGGAAGGTGACGGCGCCGACACTTGCGCGTCACCGCCGTGTCATGTAC
>DAHUZG010000265.1 GCA_027306715.1 Acidimicrobiaceae bacterium | reverse complement strand
CGCGCCCACGGCCGGCGCGCCAGAGGCGGCAATCGCCGCGGCGAGCGAGCATCCGGCCGCGGCGAGCCGATGCGGCCGCAGCCAAGGACGGTGCCTCCTCGCACGGGCGTCGATGGACACGTCGGGTACGGCTCCTTGTCGTCGCTCGCCCACTCGCTCGTTCGCGACAGGTCGGAGCGGTGTGGCTGGCCCGGCAGCCTACCGGTGCAGGTCCCCCGTTCCCAGGTGCCCGGTGGCGCGCTACGTTCGCTGACGTGGCGGTTCTCCTTGCTCACGACCCGCACCACGGCGATCACGATCCCGGTCCGGGCCACCCCGAGCGGCCGGCGCGTGTCGAGGCGGCGCTGGCGGGGGTGGCGGCCTCGCCGGGCGCCGGATCCGTCGTCGAGTACGTGCCGCGCCCCGCCGCCCTCGAGGAGCTGGTGCGCGTCCACGACGAGGGTTATGTCCGCGCCCTGCAGGAGCGCTGCGCCCGCGGCGGCGGCTCGCTCGATGCGGACACGGTGGTAGACGAAGGGTCCTTCGCCGTCGCCCTTCGCGCCGCCGGGGCCGGGCTGGAGGCGGTGGAGCGGCTCGACGCCGGCGAGGCGGGGTCGGCTTTCGTCGTCGTGCGACCCCCCGGCCACCATGCCCGCCGCGATCGGGCGATGGGGTTCTGCTTGTTCAACAACATCGCCGTGACCGCCGCGGCGCTGCTGGCCCGTGGCGAGCGGGTCCTTGTGCTCGACTGGGACGCCCATCACGGAAACGGCACCCAGGAGCTCTTCTACGAGGAGGCCGACCTGCTCTTCGTGTCGCTTCATCAGTACCCGTGGTACCCCGGGACCGGGGCTCTCGGCGAGACCGGCGCCGGAGATGGTGCCGGGACGACGATCAACGTGCCGCTGCCGGCGGGTTCGCGCGGCGATGCCTACCGGCGAGCCGTGGAGGAGGTGGTGGTTCCCGCTACAGAGGTCTTTGCGCCGTCCTGGCTGCTCGTCTCGACCGGCTTCGACGCCCACCGCGACGATCCCCTCTCGCAGCTCGAGCTGAGCGCCGGCGACTTCGCCGACCTCACCGAGAGGGCAATGATGCTGGCGCTGCCGGGCCGGCGGATCTTCTTCCTCGAAGGTGGCTACGACCTCGACGCCGTCGCCACCGCCAGCGGGGCGACCGTCAGCGCTCTGGCGGGGATCGCGAGCCGCCCGGAGCCGATCACGACCGACCGCTCGGGTCCTGCCGGCGAGACCCAGCAGATCGCGATCGCGGTGGTCGAGGCGGCTCTGGCCCTTCACGAGCGAGCTGTTCGAAGATGAGCCGGACGCACGCCCACAGCCGTCGCCGCCACCGCTGCCCCCGCTACCGTCCCGGCCCGTGATCTTCGAGCGCCTGCGCCCCGTCCTCGATGCGGCGGGGCCGCTGGCGGAACGGTTCACGGCCGCCGGCAAGCGCCTCTACCTCGTCGGGGGGACCGTGCGCGATGCCATCGCCGGGCGACCGGGCGAGGAGGATGCCGAGCCGGGCGGGCAGAGGGGCGGGCAGCCGCTCGCAGGGCGCGCCCCGGCCGCTCCCGGGACCCACGCCGACATCGACTGCACCACCGACGCCCGACCGGACGAGATCGAGTGCCTCGTGGCGGGATGGGCCGACGCCGTGTGGACCCAAGGGAAGCGGTTCGGGACGATCGGCTGCCGCCGCGGGGAGTGGACCTTCGAGATCACCACCCATCGTGCGGAGGCCTACCTGCCCGAGTCGCGCCGGCCCGAGGTCGTCTTCGGTGACGACGTCGCCGCCGACCTGGCGCGGCGCGACTTCACGATCAACGCCATGGCACTCGATTTGGCCGCCGCCGAGCCGGAGCTCGTCGACCCCTACGGAGGGCTCGACGACCTTCTCGCCCGCCGCATGCGGACCCCGGACGACCCGCTCGTCTCTTTCGGTGAGGACCCGCTCCGGATGCTGCGGGCAGCACGGTTTCTCGCCGGCTATCACCTCGAGCCGGACGCCGGTCTCGTCGCCGCGGTCGGCGAGCTTCACGGGCGGCTCGCGATCGTCTCGGCCGAGCGCATCCGCGACGAGCTCGACAAGCTGCTCGTCCTTCCGGACCCGTCCGACGGGCTGTGGTTCCTCCTCAACACCGGCCTCGCCGCCGAGCTCCTTCCCGAGCTGCCGGCGCTCGCCCTCGAGCAGGACCCGATCCAGCGCCACAAGGACGTGCTCGCCCACACCGTTGCCGTCGTGGCACGGACGCGGCCCGACCGGATCCTGCGCTGGGCCGCGCTGCTCCACGACATCGGCAAGCCGCGCACCCGCTCCTACGGGCCGGGCGGCGTGAGCTTCCACCACCATGACGTCGTCGGGGCACGGATGGCACGGGCGCGCCTCGAAGCGCTGCGCTACCCGGGTGCCGACACGGGCGCCATCTGCGAGCTGGTAGAGCTGCACCTGCGCTTCCACACCTACGCCCTCGGCTGGACCGACTCGGCGGTGCGCCGCTACGCCCGGGACGCCGGCCCGCTGCTGTGGCGGCTCAACGAGCTGACCCGTGCGGACTGCACGACGCGCAACAAGCGCCGTGCCGAGCAGCTTGCCAGGCGGATGGACGAGCTCGAGGCGCGTCTCGCCGAGCTGGCCGAGCAGGAGGCGCTCGAGTCGATCCGCCCCGAGCTCGACGGCGTTCAGGTGATGGCGCATCTCGGCATCCGCCCCGGGCCCGACGTCGGGGCGGCGCTGTCGTATCTGCTCGAGATCCGCCTCGACGAGGGGCTGCTCGGTGAAAAGGAGGCCTACCGCCGCCTCGACGCCTGGTGGGCCGACCTCGAGGCGCAGCGCGAGGACGGCCGTCCGCCGCTCGGCTGAGCCGCCCGCCGCCGTGCCGGCTCGCCGGGCCGCCACCGGGCGGGACTGTCGGGGCGATCAGCCGGCGGCGAACTCCTCGACCATGCGGCGGGCGTCCTCGTCGTGATACTGCACCGGCGGCGACTTCATGAAGTACGCCGATGGACCGTAGAGCGGGCCGCCGATCCCGCGGTCGAGGGCGATGCGGGCGCAACGGACGGCATCGATGATCACCCCGGCCGAGTTCGGGGAGTCCCACACCTCGAGCTTGAGCTCGACGCTGAGCGGAACGTCGCCGAAGTTCCGCCCTTCGAGGCGAATGTATGCCCACTTCCGGTCGTCGAGCCAGGCGACGTGGTCCGACGGTCCGATGTGCACGTCGTTGGCAGCGATCTGGTGCTCGATCTGGCTCGTCACGGCCTGGGTCTTGGAGATCTTCTTCGACTCGAGCCGGTCGCGCTCGAGCATGTTCTTGAAGTCCATGTTGCCGCCGACGTTGAGCTGGTAGGTGCGGTCGAGCGCTGTCCCGCGGTCCTCGAACAGCCGCGCCAGCACGCGGTGCAGGATCGTGGCGCCGACCTGGCTCTTGATGTCGTCGCCGACGATCGGCACGCCGGCCACAGCGAAGCGCTCGGCCCACGCCGGGTCGCTGGCGATGAACACCGGGATGGCGTTGACGAAGGCGACGTGAGCAGCGAGCGCGGCCTCGGCGTAGCTCTTCTGCGCCCGCTCGGAGCCGACGGGCAGGTAGGCGACGAGGACTTCGGCACCGGAGCGGCGCAGCTCCTCGGCGATGTCCACCGGCTCGAGCGGCGACTCCTCGACGAGCTCGCGGTAGTAACGGCCGAGCCCGTCGTGGGTCGGGCCGCGCAGCACCGGCACCCCGAGCTCGGGGACCTCGGCGAAGCGGATCGTGTTGTTCTGCGAGGCCGCGATCGCCTTGCCGAGGTCGAGGCCGACCTTGGCGGCGTCGACGTCGAAGGCGCAGACGAACTCGAGGTCGCGGACGTGGTAGTCGCCGAGCACGACGTGCATCAGTCCCGGCACGCTGTCCGCCGGGTCGGCGTCGCGGTAGTACTGCACGCCTTGGACGAGCGCGCTGGCGCAGT
>DAHUZG010000261.1 GCA_027306715.1 Acidimicrobiaceae bacterium | reverse complement strand
CTCGTGGCGCCGGCGCTGTGGCTCGTGGCGCCGGATCGGGGAAGGGGGAGGACCGTCCGTGCCGAGACCACGACGGCGGCGATCGCCGCCACCCCGATCGCCGGCATCAGCAGCCATGCCCAGAGCGGGACGATCGTGTGCCTTGATCGCTCCCGCCCGGCAGCTGCTTCCCGACCGGCCCCGTGCACCCGTGCCGCCTCCCGCCCAGTTCGTAGAAACGATATCGTCTCAGCTGGAATCGCGTCAGTTGGCACATAACACCGCCTCGGCTCGCCGGCAGCGGAGGCGGACGGTCGTCGTCGCCTGGGCCGAGCGGGCAGCGATCTCGCGCAGCGAATAGCCGAGAACGCGGTGCGCGTAGACGATCGCCACATCTCTGGTCGCGAGGACGGACTCGGGGACCTCACCGAGCGCAGCCCCGAGCGCGTCGAGGGTGGAGAGGGTGCAGAGGCGAAGGTCGGCGCCGGGCTCGACGGCGCGAAGCTTGGGCGCCGCCGACTCGAGCGTGGCCCACCCGTCGGCGCCCCGGTGCCCGGTCCACTGCTCGTCCGGCTCGAAAACGGCGACTGGACGCTCCCGCTCGTGTCGGCGCCGCGCGCTGGCGCGTAGGGCTGCAAGCCGCTGGCCCACCCGGCGCAGGACCGTCCGCTCGGGAAACTCGAGCGTCGTGCCCGCCACCGAGGCAAGCACGTGCCAGGTGGTCGAGAGGAGCTCGGCGACGAACGCCTGCTGGTCGGGCCACGGGCCGCCTGCACCCCAGTCGAGTCGGCGCCCGAGCGCTACGATCCCCGGCCGCAGCGCCACGAGCAGGGTGAGCCCGACGAGCTCGTCGTAGCGCAACTGGCGGATCAGCGCAGCCGTCACCCGCCAATGAGGGATCGCCGCCCCCGGGGGTGGCTCGCTCAGATAGGCGACCAGCTGCGCCAGGCCGGCGGCGCCGGTAGCGGCGAGGTCCGGCTCGGCGGCGACGAGGGCGGCGTGGACGGCGCCTGCCGGTGGCCGGTGGACGCGGGCGAGCCAGTCACGGGACAGTGCATCGAGTGGGGGAGTCGGCATCTGCCGAGGAGAGCCTGCCGGCTTCCCGATCGACTTCCCGATTGGCGAGCACGACCTCAATCGGCTTCCCGATTCGCCGGCCGGCCGAGGGGTCAGCTCCGGTGCGCTCCGGCCCCGAGCGGCTCGTCCCCGCCGGCGGGAAAAAGGTCCGCCCCGCCGGGTCCCGCGACCGGGCCCGCATCCTCGTCGACCTCGACCCGCATCGGCCACCAGTTGATACGGCCGAGAAGAGCGACCGTCGAAGGGACGAGCAGCGTCCGCACGAGGAAGGTGTCCATGAGGATGCCGATCGCCACGCCGAATCCGATGTCGCGGATCTGGCCGCCGCTCGGTCCCGACGAGCCGGCGATGGCGAACACGGCGAAGGTCCCGGCGAGGATCACCCCCGCGGAGGTCACCGTGGGCCCGGTGCGTCCGACCGCCCGTATCACCGCCTGACGCAGGGGGAGCCGGTGCGCC
Source organism: Acidimicrobiaceae bacterium (assembly GCA_027306715.1). Classification (GTDB taxonomy): domain Bacteria; phylum Actinomycetota; class Acidimicrobiia; order Acidimicrobiales; family Bog-793; genus DAHUZG01. The sequence goes on along the minus strand of DAHUZG010000261.1, from coordinate 12,983 downwards.
TCCTCCCGGATCCGCGTCATGACGAGGATGTTGTAGTCCTCGCCGAGCGCGAGCAGGAAGATGAACATGAGGAACGGCAGGATGAACGACAGCCCGCTCTGACCACCGATGTCGATGAACACGAGGGTGGCCACGCCGAGCGCGGCGAGGTACGAGAGCGCCACCGAGACGATCAGGTAGAGCGGTGCCACGAGGCTGCGCAGCACGAGCGCCAGGAGCAGCGCGATCGCCAGGATGGCGATCGGGACGATCGTCAACAGGTCGTGGTTGGAGGTGCTCGAGACGTCGTAGAGCGCGGCGGCCTCGCCGGCGACGCCGTCGGCTCTGGCCCCCGAGGCCGCTCCGGCCCGGGCGACGACGCTGCGGATCACCGGTGTCGCCGCCATCGCGGCATTGGTCTGCTGGCCCCCGGCGCGAAGCGCGGCCTCGAACTGGATCGTGTGACCGTCGCCGCTCACGAACTGCTGGGTCGAGCGATAGGCGTTGTAGACGATCAGGCTCACTCCCGGCGGCGGTGTGCTGCTCGTGAGGGCGCGCGGATCGCCGAGCCGGCGATGAAGGCTCGCCAGCTGTGAGGGGCTGAGCGTCGTCCCCGCGGGGTCGAGCGGGCCGACCAGGCGGGTGAACTCGCCGCTCGAGGTGAGCACGCGCTCGGCGGTGGCGATCGCCTGCGGGTCCTGCCACAGTGACCGGTCGTAGGTGAACACGAGGTTGGCCGGGTTGCTGCTCGATTGCGGGAAGTACCTCGCCTGCTCGGCGTTGCCGGCGGCGGCGTCGCTGCCCGCAGGCGCGTTGAGCGCGCCGCCGAAGCCGCCGGAGTGGTAGCTGAGAGCAAAGGCGGCCAAACCGACAAAGACGAGGATGCCCACGCTCAGGGTGGCGCCCGGCCGGCGCACGAGGCGGACGGCTGCACGACCCCAAAGGCCGTCACGCTCGGCTGTCGCCGGCCCGATCCTGCTCGGCCAGAACAGCGCCTTGCCGCAGATGGCGAGCAGGGCCGGCAGCAGCGTCAGCCCGGCCACCAGCATCACCACCACCCCGAGCGCCAGCGGCGCCCCGAGGTCCTTGTAGATGCCGAAGGTGGCCAGCAGCAGGGTGAGAAGGGCAAACACGACCGTGCCGGCCGAAGCGGTGATCGACTCCCCGACGCGGACGAGAGCGCTCTCGACCGCCGACTTGGTGTCAAGGCCGTTGCGCATCTCCTCGCGCACCCGGAAGACGAGGAACAGCCCGTAGTCGGTGCCGGCGCCGAGCAGCAGGACGATGAGCAGCAGCTCGGTGATGATCGAGATCTTGAGGCCGGAGGCGCCGAGGCCGCCGATCAGGCGCTCGGACACCGCCAAGGCGATGCCCGCAGGCAGCAGCGTGACGATCGGCGCCAGCACCGAGCGGAGGATCAACAGCAGGATGACGATGATCAGCAGGAAAGACAGCCCCTGGGTGCGGCCGCCGGCACGATTGGAGCTCTTCTGGTTGGCGACGTTGGTCGCCACCGCACCAGCGAGGTGCAGCTGCAGCCCTGGCGGCGCATGCGCCTCGACGAAGGTGTGCTCGATCCCGGCGACAAGCGTCGTCTGGCGCGTGACGTCGGACTGGTTGATGCTCACCTGGAGGCGCGCCTCGACCGCCTGGCCCTTGGCGGAGAGGGCGACGAGCTGTACCGAGCGCACCCCCGGGAGGGCGGAGTCGAGGGCCGCCAGGCGCTTCAGTGCCGCTTCGTCGGCAAGACCGAGGCCGGCGGGCCGGGCGGCGATGACGAAGACCTGGGAGTTGTCGCTCGGGTTGCCGAGCAGCGGCGTGGCCAGGGTCGCAGCCCGCGAGCTCGGCGCGCTCGAGGGGAGGAACTGGCTGTTGTCGTTGTTGACCTCGCTGCCGACGCTCGGCAGCGTCCGGGCGGTGAGCACGAGCGCCACCAGCCAGAACAGGACGACGAGGAAGCGGTAGCGGACGACGAACCGACCGAGGCCGGAGAACAGGCGGTGCATGCAGGGGCCTTTGCGCTCGGCGGTCAGGGACAGGTCGGCACGAGGTGCCGGTGGCTCAGGCGGCCGGGGGCGAGCATCGCCGGTCCCGGCGACACCGGTCCCGGCGACACCGATCTGGTGGTCAGGAGCGGGCCACGCCCATCGGCTCGCGAAGTGTATCGTCGCCCGCCGGAGAAGGCCGTCGAGGTCGAGATCGCGAGCGCTCTTGTCGCCAGTTGACGCCAGTCTCCAGCTGGCGCCGATTCCCGGCTGAGGCCGGACGCCGGTGACCAGTGACGGTTGCCGGCGTCGGGAGCAGGTGCGGTGTCGTCCTTCGCGCCGTCAGGGGCACGGTCCTCGGATCCGTCACGGCTGCCGACTGACACCGCTGACGTAGCGGAGCGGCTCGGCCGGGCGCCGGGTGCCCGGCGCTGTTGTGCCCGTTGTGCGCGGCAACGGGGGAGAGGCCGCCGCAGTGCAGTCGGAGAGCAGCTGGCGGTACCGCTCGAGGCGTTCGTCGAGGTCGATGATGACGGCGTCGATGCGGTCGCGCTTGACCGCCAGTCGCTCCCGCAGGCCGGCGTTGGCAGCGATCGCCTCCTCGAGGATCGCCCGCCGCACCGTCGGGTCGTCGCTCGACTCCCAGGCGACCTTCAGCACGGCGCGGCGGTCGTCGCGCTCGAGCAGGGCGCGGATCTCCTCGAGGTTGAGACCGAGCAGCTCCTGCAGCTCGCGGATGCGCTGGACGCGCTCGATCTCGGCCTCCCCGTAGCGGCGGCTGCCCCCGGGGCTGTGCGCCGCCGGGGTGACGAGCCCGAGCTGCTCGTAGTAGCGAAGCGTCCGCTCCGAGACGCCGGCCCGGCAGGCGGCGACACCGATGGCGACGAGCCGCTCCTGCCCGCCGTCCTCGGCCATCTCGGCTCCGCCGTCCAGCTGACGAGCGGCAGCGGCGGTCTGCTCGGCGGCGTTCATCCGGCGCCTCCTGCACGCACGCGGCCGTGACCGCCTGACTCCTCACCGGTCGGCGAGGCCCCGCTCTCCGAGCCAGCGGCCCGGGCCGCCCGTCGCCCGGGCGCTTCGGGCCGGCTGCCCAAGCTCCCCGGGCGCTCGACCGCCGCGAGGGCGAGCGGAGCCCCGGCCAGATCGGCGGGCGCTTCGGAGTCGGTGGTCGTTCCCACCCCGTGCACGTAGCGCTTGCCCCGCGCCCAGGACGCTGCGGCCGCCAGCAGGCATGCGGCGAGGGCGAAGGCGAAGGCCTCACGCAGCCCGGAGTGGAACGGCGGGGCGATGAGGCTCGGGAAGAAGCTGCGTCCGGTCAGGTAGCGTCCTGCGGCGAGGTGCGGCAGGGCGGGACCGAGCAGGGTCTGCATCGGGTTGTAGCCGAGGAAGGCAGCGAACAGGCTGCCCACGGGCGGGAGCCCCGCCGCGGCGTGGGCGAGCCCGCTCGGGACGTGCTCGCTGGTCAGCCCCAAGTAGAGGGCGCGCGGCAGGCTCGAGGCGAGGCCGAGGATGATGAGAGTGAAGAACACCCCGATCGAGAGCACCATCGAGGAGTTCTGAAGGGTCTGGGTCATCCCGGCACCGGTGCCGCGCTCGTCGGGCGGGAGGCTGTTCATGATGCCTGCTGTGTTCGGCGAGGAGAAGACGCCCATCGCCAGACCCATGAGCAGCAGCACGAGCGCGAACTGCCAGTAGGCGAAGCTCACGGGAAGGGCGATGAGCAGCCCGAACGCGAGCGCCGAGCCGACCATGCCGGCGGTGGCGAACGGGCGCGCCCCGAAGCGGTCCGAGAGGATGCCCGAAACCGGCCCGGCGATGAGAAATCCTGCTGTCAGCGGCAGCATGTAGATACCCGCCCAGAGGGGAGTCTGGCTGAAGCTGTAGCCGTGCTGGGGGAGCCAGATCCCCTGCAGCCAGATGATGAGGATGAACATCAACCCGCCGCGGGCGAGCGAGGCGAGCAGGGTGGCGAGGCTTCCCATCGAGAAGGCGCGGACCTTGAAGAGCGAGAGCCGCAGCATCGGATGATCAGAGCGCAGCTCGATGGCCACAAAGGCGAGCAAGAGGGCGACGCCGACGCCGAGCCCGGTGAGCACCCGGGGGCTCGTCCAGCCCATCGTGTCGTGCCCGTAGGGCTCGATCCCGTAGGTGATGGCGACGAGCACGAGCAAGAAGCCGATGGCGAAGGTGGCGTTGCCCCACCAGTCGATGCGGGCCGGCCGCCGCACGCCGTGCTCCTCGAGCTTGAGGTAGGCCCAGATCGTCCCGAACAACCCGAAGGGCACCGAGACGAGGAAGACCAGGCGCCACTCGACCGGCGCCAGCAGCCCGCCGACGACGAGGCCGATGAAGGCGCCGCCCATCGCCGCGATGCCGACGATGCCGAGGGCGAAGCCGCGACGCTCGACGGGGAAGGCGTCGGTGATGATGGCGCTCGTGTTCGCCATCAAAAAGGCGCCGCCGACTCCTTGCCCGACGCGCATCAGGATCAGCCACAGCGCTCCCGCCGATCCGTCGAGCCAGGTGATCGAGAGCAGGATGGAGAAGAAGGTGAAGACGGCGAAGCCGAGGTTGTACATCCTCACCCGCCCGTACATGTCGCCGACACGGCCGAGGCTGACGAGCAGCACCGCGGTGACGACGAGGAAGCTCATCAGCATCCAGAGCAGGTAGCTCGAGTTCCCCGGCGTGAGCGGGTTGAGCTTGATCCCGCGGAAGATGTCGGGGAGGGCGATGAGGATGATCGACGAGTTGATCGTCGCCATCAGCATCCCGAGCGTCACGTTCGACAGGGCGATCCACTGGTAGCGCTCGGAGTGGGTCCGGTGGCCGCTGCTTGCTGGGCTCAGCCGGCTGGTGAGGGCCATGAGTGGTCAGTCTCCTCTGATCGCGTCGAGTGCATCCCGGAGTTCGAAGCGATCTCTACTTTACGCTCACGTCAGATTCATCGACGCGCCGACGCGCCGGCGGGCCGCGTGGCACTCGCGGCGCGATGCCGAGCAAACCCTCGCAAACTTACATAACGCATCTTATCGGCGTATCGGGGAGCGGGGGATTCGAGCCCGACAAACGGGAGGCCCTCGGTTGGATCGGGCTCAGGTGAGCGGCGCGGTGCCGGTGACCGCCCAGCTCCCACGGGCTGTGCGGGTCACCATGCCGACCAGCCGGGTGGCGATCTGACCGCTCAGGCCGGCCCAGATTCCCTCGATGCCCCAACCGAGCTCGAGCGCCGCGACAGCCAGTGGTGCCCAGACGCCGACGAGGGCCACCAGGGTGATGGTGCGCAGGAAGCGGACGTCGCCGGCACCGACGAGGACGCCGTCGAGGGCGAACACGACGCCCCCGACCGGTTGCAGCAGGCAGAAGAACGGCCACAGCAGCTCGATCTGGTGGCGCACCGCCGGCGAGGAGGTGAACAGCGCCGGGGCCAGCCAGAAGCCAGCGGCGAGCACGGCGGCGAGCGCGCCCCCGGCATAGAGCCCGTAACGGGCGACCTGCCACGCCACCCGGCGTGCCAGCTGAGCGTCGTCGGCTCCGAGGGCTGCGCCGACGACGGACTGGGCGGCGATGGCAAAGGAGTCGAGGACGAGCGCGGTCAGCTCCCAGCACTGCAGGCCGACCTGGTTGGCGGCAAGGATGGGCGTCCCCATCCGGGCGGCGACGGCGGCGGCGGTGAGCAGGGCCGCCTGGAAGCCGGCGGCCCGAACCACGAGATCCCTCCCGGCCCGCAGCTGGCCCGAGAGCGCCTCGCGGCGCGGGCGCCACGGGCGGCGCTCGGCCCGCAGCGCCAGGAGAAACAGCGTGCCGCCGAGCAGCTGGGCGGCGAGGTTGGCGATCGCCGAGCCGTCAAGACCGAGGCCGAGCGGATAGACCAGCACCGGCGAGGCGACCGCCGAGGCGAGGTTGGCGGCGACGACGATGCGGACCGGCGTGCGTGTCTCTTGGACGCCGCGCATCCAGCCGTTCCCGGCGAGGACGACGAGCGATCCCGGAAGTCCGAGCACGGCGATACGGAACCATCCCTCAGCAGCCCGGACGACCGGAGAGTGCTGCCCGGCGAGCAGCTCGATGAGCGGCCCGGCGAAGATCTCCCCCACCAGCGCCCCGACCGCGCCGAGCGCGAGGGCGAGCAGGGTCGCAGCGACGCCCTCGTCGACCGCCCGGCCCCGTTCGCCGGCTCCGAAGAACCGTGCTGCGCGCCCGGTCGTGCTGTAGTCGAGGAAGACGCCGAGGAGGGCGACGAGCGAGAGCAAGGTCCCGGCGACTCCGAGCGCGCCGAGCGCGACAGGGCCGAGGTGGCCCACGACGACGGTGTCGACGAGGACATACGACGGCTCGGCGGCGAGGACGATGAACGCCGAGCCGGCCAGCCGGAGAAGGTGGCGGCTGCCGAGAGCGCCCGCATCCCCTCCCCCGCCCGCGGTCACCGGCTCCGTCCGGCGGCCGAGGCGGCGGTGCCGAGGTCGTCGTAGGCAGCGGCGAAGCGCTCGATCATGGCGAAGCAGATCGCCTCGGGCTGGAAGACGGCCGCCGAGAGCGTGTGCAACCAGGTGCCGAGACCGAAGGCCGGCGTGGCACGGTAGCCGTCCCAGGCTTCACCGGCCCCCGGGGCCTCGGCACCCGCCCGGCGCAGCGCCTCGAGGTAGCCGGCCAGCAGCTCGCGCTCGTGACGGCGGCGGTCCTCGACGGCGAGGCTGCCGGCGAGAAAGTAGCCGACATCGTGCGACCAGCTGCCGCGCCGCACGAGCTGCCAGTCGTAGAACCCGGTCCTCCCCTCGCCGAGAGCGTAGGTGTTTCCCGGATGCGGGTCGCCGTGAAGAACCGTCTGCGGAGCACGAGACGCCAGGACTGCGCTGCGGCGAAATTGGCGCTCGAGAACAGCTGCGCTCGTCGAGCGCCTCACGAGCTGCGCTTGCCCGAGGCGCTCGAGCCGGCGCATCCCCCGGGCAAGGCTCGCCCGTGAGATCAGCGCCCAGCCACTGCGCAGCCGCCAGGGCTCGAGAAAGCCGAGCGACGGCGGCAGGCGTCGTCCCCAGAAGGCGGCGTGGAGACTGGCGAGCCCGGCAAGGCCGGAGCTGACCTCGGCGGGGCCGAGCGGGCGCGTGGCGTCGTTCGGGCGACCGCCGAGCGCGGCCACATCCTCGGTGACGACCACGTAACGGAGACGGCGCCAGTCGACCGCGGCGGCAAAGGCCCGAGGGCTCTCGATCGGCAGCTCGACACCCGAGCCGGCGAGCCGGGCCTCGCTGGCGAAGGCGCCGAGCGACAGCAGCGCCAAGCGGCTGAGCGCGCGACCCTGGATCTTCACAAAGACGCTCGCCGGGCCCTTTCCGGCGCGGTAGTCGAGATGGACGCGAGCTCTGCGGTTGGTGCCGTCGCCGAGCGGCTCGACCCGTGCACCGCCAAGCTCGCTCCCACCGAGCTGTCCGGCGAGAGCATCGGCGAGCCACGACAGCGTCAGCTCGTCCCAGCCCGAGAGTGGTGGGATCACGCGCTCAGGCGCGCGGCGGACGCGCCGGCCTGCCGGCGCGTCGCGGGCCGAGCTGCAACTCTGGCGCGTACGGCCCCAGCCGGCGCAGCTGGCGTCGCCAGCGCAACCAGCGCAGCGGATGCGACACGGCCCGCAGGTCTACCGGCTGGCGCCGCTCGGCCGCCGCCTCGAACCACCTGAGCGGTATCCCGACGACGCGCCGTTCGCTGTCGTCGACGCCTCGCCAACGGTGGCGGGCGTCCGGGGACGGCATCGGCCCGAGGCTACCGGCGCTGCGACCACGGCGACGGGTGGCGAGGAACAAGGCTGCCGAACGCCAGCGCGAGGACGCCACGGGCGGACGGTCCGCTCCCCCCTACGCTGGGAAGCGGTGAGCACCGAGCCGCCTGATGCGTCGAGGCCGGCGGAGGTGCGTCGACACCCTGAGTCCGACCCGCAGCGCGAGGTGCACCAGAGCGGGGCGCGGGAGACGAGGGCGCCTGCACACCGCCGACGGCGCCGCCTCGTCCGAGCGGCGCTGGCGCTGGCGCTGCTCGCGGTGAGTGCAGGTGAGTCACAGCTCAGCTGGCAGAACGCGGGCGCGAGGCCGAGCATCGTGGCGATCATCGCCGTCGTCTGCGCCTCTGCCGTCGCCGGCGGCCGCGGACCTGAGCTGCACCCGGTGCGCGAGGGCGTGATCGATTCCAGCGCCTCGACGCGGTGGCGATCGTGGCGCGGCGCCGGTCTTGCCCTCGCCTGGCCGGCAGTCGCTCTGGCGGCGGTTGCTCTCGACCTCGCCTGTCGCCTGGCCCGGTCTCCCGCGTGGCCGACCCTGAGCCGGCTGATCGGCGCTTTGACGGCTCGTCCCGCCGGCCGTTTTGCTGCCGTCCTGGCGTGGATGATGCTCGGCGCCTGGCTCGCTCGGGCAGGTCACCCCAGCCGTGAGCCGGGGCGCCGGGACCCCTCGCCTCGGGACCTGCCGCCCCGGGACCTGCCGACATGAGCGCGGGAGGGCTGGCGTGGACCGCTTGGGCGGCGGTGGCAGCGGGCGTGCTGGCGGCCACGGGCTTGTCAGAGGCGGGGCGCCGTTTCGCTGTCTGGCGCCTGCTCGAGCGCCTGCTCAGCTGCTGGGCCGGGCGGCTCGTCCTGCTCGCTGCGTGGGCCGAGGCGGGATTTCACCTCTTCTCCCAGCGCCCCTGAGCTCGCAGGCTCCCCCGCCGGCTACGAACGAGCGCCGCCTCCCCAGTGCCGACCTTTTCTGTGCCGGCCTCCCCTGTGCCGGCCTCCTCCGGCGCCGGCGTGCTAGCTCTCGCCTCGCGCGGCGGTGAGCGGAACGCCGACAGGGCCGCCGACACGGACCGTGTCGACAGGGCCGGCATCGACAGGATCGGAGAGCACGGTGTCGGCGAACTGGGTGTGGTAGAGCTCGGAGTACAGGCCACCGCTCACGAGCAGCTCCTCGTGGGTGCCGCGCTCGACGATCCGGCCGCCGTCGAGGACAAGGATGAGGTCGGCGTCCCGGATCGTCGAGAGCCGGTGGGCGATGACGATCGAGGTGCGACCGACGAGGGCGGTGTCGAGCGCTTGTTGCACCGCCAGCTCCGACTCGGAGTCGAGGTGGGCGGTCGCCTCGTCGAGCACGACGACGTCGGGCGCCTTGAGCAGCAGCCGGGCGATGGCGATGCGCTGCTTCTCCCCCCCCGAGAGGCGGTATCCGCGGTCGCCGACGAGGGTATCGAGCCCGTCAGGAAGGGAGTCGACGAGATCGAGGATCTGGGCGCGGCCGAGGGCCTCGCGCTGCGCCTCCTCGGTGGCGTTCGGTGCGGCGTAGGCGAGATTGGCACGAATCGTGTCGTGGAAGAGATGGGCGTCCTGGGTGACGATGCCGACGACGCCCTGCATCGAGTCAAGCGTGGCGTCGCGCACGTCGACCCCGTTGATCCGGACCGCTCCGCTGTCGACGTCGTAGAGACGGGCGACGAGCGCGCTGATCGTCGTCTTCCCGGCGCCTGAGGGACCGACGAGTGCCGCCATCTGCCCGTGCCCGACGGTGAAGCTGACGTCGTGGAGGACCTCGCTGCGTGGGGTGCGCTCGAGCACCGCCACCGATTCGAGCGAGGCGAGCGAGACCTCCTCGGCTCCCGGGTAGGCGAACTCGACGTGATCGAGCTCGACGCGTGCGGGCCCACGCGGTACCGGCGTCGCACCAGGCTTCTCGTCGATCATCGGCTTCAGGTCGAGCACCTCGGACACCCGGTCGAACGAGACGAGCGCGGTCATGACGTCGACCTGGACGTTCGACATCGCGGTGAGCGGGCCGTAGAGACGGTTGAGGTAGGCGGTGAGGGCGACCACCGTCCCGATCGCCAGCGCTCCTTGCGCGGCGAGGACCCCGCCCCAGCCGTAGACGACCGCTGTCGCGAGCGAGGCGGTGAGAGTCAGGGAGGCAAAGAGGATCCGGGCGTACATCGCCTGGGTGATGCCGATATCGCGTACGCGGCCGGCACGGGAGTCGAAGCTCGCCCGCTCGGCCGCCGGCTTGCCGAAGAGCTTGACGAGCATCGCCCCGGCGACGTTGAAGCGCTCGGTCATCATCGTCGTCAGCTCGGCGTTCAAGTTGTAGGACTCTCTCGTGATCACCTGCAGGCGGCGGCCCATCAGCCGGGCGGGAAGGATGAACAGGGGCAGGATCACCAAGGCGGTGAGGGTGATCTTCCAGGAGAGGATCAGCATCGTCGTGAGCACGACGACGACGCTCACGAAGTTGCTGACGACGTTCGACAGCGTGTCGGTGAAGGCCTGCTGGGCGCCGAGGACGTCGTTGTTCAGCCGAGACACGAGGGCGCCCGTCTGGGCACGCGTGAAGAAGGCCACCGGCATCTTCTGGACGTGGGCGAACACCCGCGAGCGCATGTCGTAGATGAGCCCCTCGCCGACGCGGGCGGAGATGGCTCGCTCGCCGATTCCGAGAGCGGTGTCGAAGATGGCCAGCCCCGCGAGACCGGCGGCGAGGGCCATGATGAGGTTCGTGTCACGCTTGATGATGCCCTGGTCGATGATCGCCCGGTAAAGCAGCGGCGTCGCCGCGCCGACGGCGGCGTCGACGACGATCATCACGAGGAAGAAGCCGAGCATCCGCCGGTACGGCCGGGCGAAGGTCCAGATCCGGCGCCAGTGGCCGGGGGAAAGCTTCTGCTTGGTGACCGACGGGTCTCGATGCAACGCCCGCATCTGCGCCCGGTACATCGAGGCGCCAGGCCCCATATGCCTCCTCTCCCGGTGTGCTGCCACCGGCCCGGTGCGAGAGGACCGTGGCCGCCTCGGTGAAATTGGTGCGAATCACCGCTGCGCCCGCAGGAGGGACCAACCGCAGTGTCCGACAGGCGAGAGCGTAGCGTCGGCCCCCGGCGACCTCGGTTGCCGACCTCGGACATTGCCCGTTTCGGCGCACCGCTGCGAGGGGCGGTAGCTTGAGTGCGGCATGGCGCGGCGGATGGACGTGGAGCTCACGAGCGATCGAGGCGACGGCAGCTGGACCTGGCGCGCCGCGGGAGCTCGCCAGCCGCGGGGCGTCGTTGACGCCAGCCTCGTCGGCAGCGGCGCCCACGTCGGGGACGTGCTGCGGGTCGAGGCCGAGATCGAGCTCGACGGGATCACTATCACCGCGGTGCTCCCGCAGCGCGTGGCGACGCCGCGTCAGGGTTTGATCGAGATCTCCGGCTCGGGCCATCCGGGGCCGGCGGGCGTCACCACCTCGTTGCTGCCCCATCGCGAAAGGCGTCCCGGATCGCGTCCAGGAGAGCGCACGCGCCCCGACGAGCAGCGCTCGAGGCCGGGGGGCGACGACCGCCGACCGGATCGCCGCAGTGCCGGGCCACGCCCGGACGAGCGGGAGCATCGCAGCGCCCCCCGATCCGACGGACCAAAAAGCGGCGCTCCGACCCGGCCGCATCCTGGACCTGGCGTGACGGGCGGCGGCACAGCGCCGACATCTGGACGCTCCTCGCCGCGCCCGGCGCGACCAGCCGGGGTCGGCGCCACTGAGCGGGCGCGCCGGTCGCGTCCGCCGCGTCTGTCGCCCGGCAACGCGCACCGTGACGCCCTCCTCGACTCCCTGCCGGTCGAGCAGCGGCCGATCGCCGAGCAGCTCGCCATCGGAGGGCTGCCGGCGGTGCGCAGAGCGCTCGCCGAGGAGCGGGCGGCTGCCACCGCCCAGGGACTGCCGGGAGCAGCCGGCGACGCCATCGTCACCCTTGCCGAGCAGCTGCTGCCCGCCGTGCGTGAGGCGACCTGGCTCGACCGCGCCGAGGCCGCAGAGCGCATCATCGACGAGATCTCGCTGCGTGACCTGCGCGCCGCCGTCGCCGGGGCCGCGCCGCGCGACGAGCACGGGCGAGAGCTGCTCCGGCAGCTGCGCCAGGCGCTCGAGCAGCGGATCACGCGCTTGCGCGAGGCCTGGGAGCGGGACATGACCCATGCCCTCGAGGAGAACCGGGTGCTCCAGGCGCTGCGCCTGTCCGCCCGGCCGCCGGAGCCGAACACCCGCTTTCCCGCGGCCCTTGTCAATCGCCTCGCCGAAGCCGGAGGCGCCGCGATGACAGCGACGACGAGCGTCGAACGCTGGCTCGCCCTTCTCGAGGCGGCGTCGGCATCGCCGGTTCGCCGCCTGGTCAAGCCGGCCGGCGTGCCTGAGGACGCCGGCCTGCGGAAGGCCGCTGCACAGGCTGCGGGGCGGATCCCGGCACTGGCTCCGCTCCTCGGGCTCTCGATGCCACCTCCTCCCCGACCCATCCCGCCGCCGGCTGCTCGCCGCGTCACTGCTCCGCTGCCGGGCCAGGTACCGGGACGGCGGCGCCAGGCGGAGCAGGAGATGGTGGTCCTGCCGACCAGGCCGCAGGAGTCGGCGCCTGGCCAGGCGGGGGGTCCCGAGGGCGAGGCTGTCGCCGTGCAGCCGGGCGAGCCTGTCGCCGTGCAGCCGGGCGAGCCTGTCGCCGGCGGCGGGAGCACTGGCTCCGCTCGGGAGCACCCTGGCGCGCCCGGCGCCGACAGCCCGGCGACCGGCGGGAGCGACCAGGCCGAACCGCCGCACCCGGCCTGAGGCGCCGCTCAGCCCAGGGCACTCGGCCGGGTCGGGTCGGGCTGTGTCGGGGCCCGCTCTGTCGGGGCCGGCGCGAGGACGCCGTGGCGACGCAGCCACTGCTCGAGACCGCTCACAAGATCCAGCTCGCCGACTCGGTCGAGCGGCACGAGAGCGGCCTCGCTGGCGTCCGATCCCGCTCGCGGCCGGCCGGGCGGCTCCTCGAGGAAGGCGTAGAAGTCGAGCACCCGGAACGTGCCGACGCCGGGAGGCACGAGCGCCTCGCCGGCGAGGCGGCCGACCGTCACGGAACAGCCTGTCTCCTCGAGCGTCTCGCGTGCCGCGGCCTGCTCGGGCCGCTCCCCCGCCTCTACCCTGCCCCCCGGCAACGACCAGCGCCCCGCCTCGGGCTCGTGGGCACGCCGGACGAGGAGCAGCTCGCCCGCCTCGACGACGACCGTGCCGGCGCAGA
>DAHUZG010000256.1 GCA_027306715.1 Acidimicrobiaceae bacterium | reverse complement strand
GAACCCTGCCGCTCCGCGGCCCGCCACCGGATCGCCGTCCGGCGCCGGCGTCAGCCGCCCACTGGCGTACAGCTCGGCGCCGTAGAGATCCTGACCGGGCGGGATGCGGCCGAGCAGGCCGGCCGGGCTGAAGGGCACGGGTGCGGTGTTCCGCAGCGCCTTGTTCGTCACGACGCGGCGGCGAACGCTGAGCGCCAGGGTGACAAGCACGACAACGACCGCGGCGGCGATGACGATCGTGACGATGTCGTTCCGGCAGAGCCCGCCGTGGCGGGCCGAGGCTGACGCCGGGCCTGCCAGCGCGAGGTCGACAGCCGCGGCCGCTGCGAGCATCAAGACGGCGACACGCGGCTTGGCTCCGGGGCGACCCGGGCGCAAGGATCTGCCGAACGGGCGGCCCGGCACGCGGTCGCCGAGGCGCACAGGGCGCGTGGCGCGGCCTCGCCGGCGAGCACCACGTCCCGCCGGGACCGACCGAGCGATCGCCCGCCGTCGTCGCATCGTCGTTGATGGTAGACCGGCTCGAGGCTGCTGGCACGCAACTTCTCAGCAGACCGCTCGACGGCGCCCGGCCCCCGCGGGAATCGCCTGGGACCTTCCCGTGCGGCCCGGCGGCCCGGCGGGCGGCGGCGCGGCGCGGGCGCGCCGGAGGCAGCTTCAGAGCTCGAACCAGACCACCTTGCGGCCCTTGTCGAGGTTGGTGACTCCCCAACGGGCCGCCAAGCCGTGCAGGAGAAGAAGGCCGCGGCCGTGCTCGCCGCTGTCGTCGGGCCGGCGCGGCCTCGGCAGCTCCGTCCCGGTGTCGACGACCTCGACGTGAACCGGCGGCGCCCCCGACGAGTCCTCGGGGGCCTTCGAGCAACGGACCTCGACCTCGAACTCGCCGTCCGGAGCGAAGCAGACGGCGTTCGTCACGACCTCGGTCACGAGCAGCGCCAGCGCTTCGCCCTGCGCTGCAGGGAGCTCACCGCCGCGAGCGGCCCGCACAGCGTCGAGGGTGAAGTGCCGCGCGGCCCGCACGCTTGCCGCTGCCGGTGGGAAGCTCCGGCGCTGGAACAGGCCGAGTCCCATCTCGACCGCCCTACCTCCGGCGGCCGTCGGGGAAACGCCGCAAGCGCGTGCAGGCGGTTCCGGCCCGCTGGCGACCGGCCCGCTGGCGACCGGCCCGCTGGCGACCGGCCCGCTGGCGACCGGCCCGCTGGCGACGCCCGGTACGATCACCGGTCATCGACACGACACACTCCCGGGGAACCGACGCGCCCGTGCGGCGCCAGGGTGGCTGGCGCCACCGGGGCAGCGCGCGACCGCTGCCGGCGGATCGACGCCGTGGTGCGCGGGGCGCCATCGCGATCGCCGCGCTCGCCGGCGCGGCTCTCGCTCTCGCCGGGGGGCTCTCGCCGGTCGTGGCCGGCGCCGAAGGGTCGCCGGCTCCCCGGTTGCGACAGGCCGTGGGAGCGCAGCCGCGCGGCGCCCCGCCGGCGATCCCGGCCGCCCGCTGCGCGGCGGATCGAGCCGCCGGGACGATCACGTTCGTCTCTCCTTTCGGCTGGGACGCCTCGGCGGGCATCCTCGACGTCGTCGCCGCCGCCTCGCTCGGCTACTTCGCCGACGAATGCCTCGACGTCGCCATCCTCGCCAACGCCCCGAACGCGCCGGCCCTCGTCTCGGCCGGCAAGGCGACGGTGACCGGGGAGGGAAGCGCCGCCGACACCCTCCTCGCCATCGCCGGCGGCGCCCGGCTCACCGGCATCTCCACCTACGGCGACACCTCGGACTACGCCCTGCTCACCCAGCGCAGCATCACCAACCTCCGCCAGCTGCAGGGCCACGTGCTCGCCTACCACTTCGTGCTTCCGGTGATCCTCCGCGAGATGCTCGAGAAGGCCGGCGTCGACGTCGCCAAGGTCCACCTCGTCGACGACAACACCTACAGCCTCTCGCTCTTCATCGCCGACCGCTACCAGGCCGAGCAGGCCTACCGGTCGAACGAGCCGCTCGTGCTGCGAGCGGCGCACGAGCCGTTCCGGGAGTGGACGCCCGGCCAGTTCGGCATCGCCGGAACCTTCAACGTACAGGTCGTCAACACGGGCTTCCTCAGGCATCACCCCACCGCCGTCGCCGACTTCCTGCGCGCCGAGCTGCGCGCCTTCGACTACTGCTCGGCCCACGGCTCCGCCTGCATCGCCATCGAGCAGCGCGACGCCGGCGGAGCCGCCAACTACGACCGGGCCCACGAGCTCGCCGTCTGGCAATTCGAGAGCAGGCTCGCCCGCACCCACGCCCTCCGCGGGCAGGGCGTCGGCGTCGAAGATCTGGCGGAGTGGCGGCCCGAGGCGCAGGCGCTGGTCCGCTACCACCTCGTCAGCCACGCCCCGGACCTCGCCACGGCGATGGATCCCTCGATCGCCGCCTCGCTCTACCGCCACGGCAGGCTCGTCTGGCCGTGACGGCACCGCCCGGTCACGCCCGGGCGTGAGCGGCGGTCAGCGCAGGCCGAGCTCGCGGGCGATCAGCATCCGCTGCACCTCCGAGGTCCCCTCGCCGATCTCGAGCACCTTGGCGTCGCGGTAGAAGCGGCCGACGGGCGTCTCGTTCATGAACCCGTAGCCGCCGAAGACCTGGGTCGCCTCGCGGGCGTTGTCCATCGCGGCGTCGGTGGCGGTGAGCTTGGCCACTGCGGCCTGCTTCTTGAACGGCAGCCCGGCAGTCATCAAAGCGGCGGCGTGGCGCCAGGCGAGGCGGGCCACCTCGGCGCGCGCCTCCATGTCGGCGATCTTGAACTGGATCGCCTGGTAGCTGCCGATCGGTCGGCCGAACGCTCGGCGCTCGCCGGCGTAGCCCACGCACTCGTCGACGCAACCCTGCGCCAGTCCGGTCGCCAGGGCGGCGATGGCGACCCTGCCCTCGTCGAGGATCTCGAGGAACTGCGCATAGCCACGCCCCTCTGCGCCGAGGAGGTTGCCGACCGGCACGCGGCAGTCGTCGAAATTCAGCTCGTGGGTGTCCGAGGCCGCCCAGCCCACCTTCGAGTATCCCGGCGCCACGCG
>DAHUZG010000244.1 GCA_027306715.1 Acidimicrobiaceae bacterium | reverse complement strand
CGGCGCCGGCGGGCCGGCGGCATCCGGCCCTCGCCTGGTCCCCGCGGGCTCGATCGAGCACGAGCCGGCCCCCGAGCCGCTCCTCGGAGTCGGCTTCGCGCTCACCAAGGGCGACCGCCCCGAGCTCGTCGCACAGAAGCTCACCGAGCTCGGGATCGACGAGCTGCACCCGTTCTCAGCCGCCCGCAGCGTCGTCCGGCTCGACGGCGACGCCGCCGCCCGACGCTGCGAGCGGCTGAGGCGGATCGTGCGCGAGGCTGCCGCCCAGTGCCGGCGGCCCCGCCTGCCCGTCGTCTATGACCTCGCCCCGCTCGAGACGGTGCTCGAGCGCCTCGCCGCCGGACCGGCGGTGGTCGCCCTCGCCGAGCCCGGGGCACCGCCGCTGGCGGGCGGGACGACGCACGTCCTTGTCGGCCCCGAGGGAGGATTCACTGCCGAAGAACTCATTTGCGGCGTAACTTCGGCGCGGATCGGGTCGTTGATCATGAGAGCCGAGACCGCGGCGATAGCCGCCGGGTGTCTCTTGATGGCGCGACGCGAGGGGATGGGGCTCGCCGGATAGAGGCTTGTGCAGCTCGGGTGTCGGCTTGTCCGAACATGAGCTGCTACTTACCGATACAATTGTTGCAGTGCGTTGGCTGAGGTGCAGCGAGGGAGACCGTGGTGGACATGACACTCGACCGGGAGTCCGTGCTTGGTCCGGAGCTCAACGGCGAGGTCGGAGAGCTCGACGCAGCCGAGGCGCGCTACGCGCAGGTAGTGGGCGCCCGCCTGCGTGCGGTGCGCCGGCAGAAGCGCCTCTCCCTGCAGGCCGTCGAAGCGATCTCCGACCAGGAATTCCGCGCCTCGGTCCTCGGCGCCTACGAGCGCGGCGAGCGGGCGATCTCGGTTCCCCGCCTGAAGCGACTTGCCAGCCTCTATGACGTGCCGGTCGAGCAGCTGCTGCCGGAGGGCGCCGATGCCCGCGCCAGCGAGCCCGACGGTCTCACGACGAGCTCGCGGAAGATCCGCATCGACCTCTCCCGGCTGCGCGAGGCGCAGGGGCCGGAGGCCGAGGCGCTGCAGCGCTTCCTCGCCCGGGTCCAGGTCGAGCGCCAGGACTTCAACGGCCGGGTGCTCACGATCCGCCACGACGACCTGCGCGTGATCGGTGCGACATTCGGCCGCGGGGTCAGCGATATGCTCGCCGCCCTGGCCGAGAACGGCATTCTCTACCATGACTGAGTGACCCCTGTGCCCGCTGCGGCTGTCGGGGCAGCGGCGAGCACCCCGGCCCTCCCTCTGCGGGGCGGGTCGCACCCCGCTGCCGCGGCGCCGGGCGTCTCGAGCGGGTTCGGGGCCTACCTCCACATCCCGTTCTGCGCCGAGCGCTGCGACTATTGCGCCTTCGCCACCTGGACCGACCGCGGCCAGCTTGTCGATGCCTACGTCGCTGCAGTGCTCAGCGAGATCCGGCATGCCCGCGAGGGCGGGATGCCCGCACCGAGCACCGTCTTCGTCGGTGGGGGCACCCCGTCGATGCTCGCCGGGGAGGATCTCGCCCAGCTGGGCCGAGCCCTCGAGCCGCGCCCGGGCGCCGAGGTGAGCGTCGAGTGCAACCCCGAGAGCACCTCGCCGGCCCTCCTCGAGCACCTCGCCGCGGCCGGGGTGACACGCATCTCGCTCGGCGTGCAGTCCCTCGTCGAGCCGGTGCTCGCCGGCCTCGGACGCTCGCACCGCCCCGGCTCTGTGGCGCGAGCCGTCGCGGCGATCGGCGCCGTCGGCTTCGCCTCGTTCAACGTCGACCTCGTCTACGGCGGAGCCGGCGAGACCGACGAGAACTGGCTCGAGAGCCTGCGCGGCGTGCTCGCCTTCGAGAGCGCCCCGCCGCACGTCTCGGCCTACGCCCTCACCGTCGAGCCGGGAACGCCGCTGTGGCGCGACCCGAGCCGCCATCCCGACGACGACGTGCTGGCGCACCGCTACGAGCTGGCCGACGAGGTCCTCTCTGCTGCGGGGCTCGGCTGGTACGAGATCTCGAACTGGGCTCTGCCCGGTCACGAGTGCCGCCACAACCGCGGCTACTGGGACGGCACCGCCTACCGCGGCTTCGGCTGCGCCGCCCACAGCTACGTCGCAGGTCGCCGCTTCTGGAACCTGCGCCGTCCCGAGCGCTACATCGCCGCCATCGAAGCCGGGCGCAGCCCCGTCGTCGGCGTCGAGGACCTGAGCCCGGAGTCCGCCGCGCTCGAGTCGCTGGCGCTCGCGCTGCGTACCCGTGACGGCGTGCCGGCGGACGCCCTGGCGGCCGACCCGAGCCTCGACGGGCTCGTTCTTCGCGTCGGCGGCCGCAGCGTGCTCACGAGGCGGGGGCGGCTGCTCGCCAACGAAGTTGCGCTCCGGCTGCAGCCGGGTTGACGCTTCCTCCCCGCTCAGAGGCGCCGGCGTCCATCCCGAACCGTCACAGGATATGAGACCGCACGAAACCCTCCTCTTCTGCTACTCTGCGTGGTCATGACGGATGTGACCAACTGGATGAGCACGAAGGACGCGTCGAGGTACCTCGGCGTCAACCTCCGTACGCTCTACCGGTTCATCGACGAAGGCGAGCTGCCGGCGTACAAATTCGGCCGGGTCATTCGCCTGAAAGAACCTGATCTCGCCCGCTTTGTCGAGGCGGCGAGGATCGTGCCGGGAAGCCTCGAGCATCTCTACCCTGAGCCGACGCGCGCCACGAGCCGTTGAGCCACGGGGGCACCCGCTGCGCTGTGATCGCGCACAGAGTGGTGGAACTGGTGCCACCGGTGAAACAGTGATCGGGAGCGCCGGGGATGAGGGCTGCGTGTTCTGCGCCATCGTCGCCGGCGAGCTCGCGACCGAGCTCGTGCTCGGAGGTGAGCACGCGGTCGCCTTCCGCGATCTGCACCCGGTCGCCCCGACGCACCTGCTCGTCGTGCCGCGCCGGCACCTCGACGCCGCCATGGCGGTCGGAGCCGAGCACGGCGAGCTTCTCGCCGAGATGCTCGTCCTCGCACGCCGCGCCGCCGAGCAGGACGGCATCGCCGCCGGGGGCTACCGGCTCGTCATGAACGTCGGCCCGGACTCCGGGAACACGGTGGGCCACCTGCACCTGCACGTGATCGGCGGGCGCCGGCTCGGCGCTCTCGGCTGATCTCGTTGCGCTTGCGCCGGCCCGCCCGATCCGCACACCGACCACGCCGTGGCACCCGGCGGGGCGGGCTCGTCGCCCTGCCGGCGGCTCTCGTCGCCGTGGCCCTCGCCGCAGCGGCATGCGGCGGAAGCTCTGCGTCGCCGGGCCCGAGGGCACCGGCGACCTCCCTGAAGAAGGCGGCGCTCGCCACCGAGAGCCCGCGACGGCTCACCGCCGACGCCCTCACCTCGCTCACCGGCTCGCCGGCCACCGAGCTGCGCGCCGCCGTCTCCCACGCCGTCCTCGGCACGGCGACCACGGCTGTCTCACAGCTCTCGCTCTCGGTCGTGGCGAGCTCGGGGTCACGCTCTTTGCTCTCGACGGCGCCGACGGGGCCCGCCGCCTCTGCCGAGGTGGAGCTGTCCGCAGGGACTTTCCCGCTGCTGCAGGTGATCGAAGCGACACGGCACCTCTACCTCCGGCTCGACCTCACCCACCTCGGCGAGCTCGGGCTGAGCCTTTCCCCGGCGGTCGAGCAGGAGATCGCCAAGGTCGAGGCGGCCTTCGGCGGGCGGTGGTTCGAGCTGCCCGAGCAGCTGCCGGCAGGTGACAGCAGCGCCGGCCACCCGAGCATCGCCCAGCAGATCGAGACCGAGCTGCTCGGGGCCTTCTCCGGTGGCAGGACCTCGAGGGCCCTGCCGGCCGCCGGCGGGGGCGTCCTCGTCTCTGTCGACGGCAACCTGCACAGCGTCGTCGTCGCCGCGCTGCCGTACCTCGACAGGCTCTTCGGTGCGATCGGCGAGCCGCAGCTGCCCTCCTCGGCGGGGTCGATCCCGGCCAGCTACCGCGCCGTCTACCGCCTCGACGCTGGCGGCACGCTGACCTCGGCGACGGTCCATCTCGTCGCCCAGGCAGCCAGCGCCGACCTCGACGTCCAGGTCACCCACCGGCCGGCGCGGGTGGCGGCGCCGGCCGGCGCCGTCGCCGTTCCTGCGGCCGAGGTTGCCGGCCTCCTCGCCGTCGCCGGGGCGGCTCTCGGCGGTGCCGGCTCAGCCGGCGACACAACCGGCGGGGGCGGGGGCACAACCACAGCGGGACAGCCGGCAGCGGGATAGCCGGCGGCGGCACAGCCGGCGGCTGACGCACCGGAGCGCGAGCGCCCCCTGGTAGCGTCCTCGCAGACGTGACCACGACCCAGGTCAAGATCCTCGTGCCGGGCAACGACCTCATGGTCGGCCTGCTCGGCCAGCGCGACGAGCACCTGCTGCTCGTCGAGCAGGCCTTCCCCGACACCTCGATCCACGTGCGCGGCAACGAGATCACCATCGACGGCCCTGCCGGCAGCGAGGTCGCCCGCGTCTTCGACGAGCTCGTCGCCCTCCTCGAGAGCGGGCACGGCCTCGACGAGCACCACGTGGGCCGGGCGATCGAGATGGTTCGGGCAGACCTGCGGCCCTCCGAGGTGCTCGACGCCGAGGTGCTGCGCAGCTCGAAGGGGCGACCGGTGCGCCCGAAGACGGCCGGCCAGCGTCGCTACGTCGACGCCATCGCCTCGAGCACGATCACCTTCGGCATCGGGCCGGCCGGGACCGGCAAGTCCTACCTCGCCGTCGCCCACGCCGTGCAGGCGCTACAGGCCAAGCAGGTCAACCGGATCATCCTCGCCCGCCCGGCGGTCGAGGCCGGCGAGCGGCTCGGCTTCCTTCCCGGCGACTTGATGGCCAAGGTCGACCCCTACCTGCGCCCGCTCTACGACGCCCTCTACGACCTGCTCGAGCCGGAAGGCACCCAGCGGCTGCTCGAGCGCGGCACGATCGAGGTGGCACCGCTGGCGTTCATGCGCGGCCGCAGCCTCAACCAGAGCTTCGTCATCCTCGACGAGGCGCAGAACACCACGCCCGAGCAGATGAAGATGTTCCTCACCCGCATCGGCTTCGGCACCAAGGCGGTCGTCACCGGCGACGTCACCCAGATCGACGTATCGGGCGGACGTTCCGGCCTCGTCGGGCTCGACAAGATCCTCGAAGGGATCGAGGGTCTCAGCTTCGTTCATCTCGACCAGTCCGACGTCGTCCGCGCCCGGATCGTACGCGACATCGTCAGCGCCTACGACCGGGCTGCCCGCGCCAGCGGCGGGCACGCCGGCTGAGCGGCGCCGTGGCCATCGAGGTGTTCGTCGCCGACGAGCAGTCCGAGCGCCCCGTCGACTGCGAGCGCTGGGCGGCGCTGGCACGCGCCGTGCTCGAGGACGAGAAGGTGCGGGGCGACGTCGAGCTGTCGGTGCTGTTCGTCGACGAGGCGACGATCACCGCCCACGCCGAGCACTTCCTCGGCCACGACGGCCCTACCGACGTGCTGGCGTTCCCGATCGAGGACGATCCGCTGCCCTCCGGGCGCTCGCCCGACGGCGGCGGCAACGGGCCGGGATGGGAGCCGCCCGAGCCGGAAGGG
The DNA here is from genome assembly GCA_027306715.1 of Acidimicrobiaceae bacterium. GTDB lineage: Bacteria > Actinomycetota > Acidimicrobiia > Acidimicrobiales > Bog-793 > DAHUZG01. The sequence goes on along the minus strand of DAHUZG010000244.1, from coordinate 4,815 downwards.
ATGCCGCTCCTGCTCGGCGATGTCGTCATCTGTCCCGAGGTCGCCTACCGCAACGCGCCCCGCCACGCCGGCAGCTACGACGACGAGCTCGCCCTGCTCCTCGTCCACGGGATCCTCCATCTGCTCGGGAGGGACCACGAGCTGTTGGAGGAGGAGGCGGCGATGCAGGCGCGCGAGCAGGAGCTCTTGAGCGCCCATCACCGCGCCCGGCCCGACGAGGACCCCGGCGGGTCGTCGTGATGCTGGCGGCGGGCGGGCTCTCGGCGACCGATGGGGGGCTGCTCGCCGCCGTCGTCATCCTGCTCGCCGTCTCGGCGCTGCTCGCCCTCGCCGAGACGGGGCTCGTGCGGACCTCCAAGGCGCGCGCCCGAGCGCTCGTGGAGCAGCGCCGGCGCGGCGCCAAGTCGCTGTTGCGCCTCGTCGAGGACCCCGAGCAACAGTTCCTCGCCCCGGTGCTGCTGCTCGTGCTCATCTGCCAGCTCGTCTCGGCGACCCTCGTCGGCCTCGTCGCCAACCGGCTGTTCGGCACCCTCGGCGTCGTCGTCGGGCTCGCCTTCGAGGTCGTCTTCATCTTCGTGCTCGCCGAGGCCGTGCCCAAGCAATGGGCGGTGCGCGAGGCGGACCGTGCCGCCCTGCTCACCGCTCCGCTCGTCTCCACCCTCGTCGCCTTGCCGCCGATCCGGCTCGTCTCGGCGATGCTGATCGGGCTGGCGAGGCTCGTCACGCCGCACCGAGGCAGGCGCCTGCCTGACGTCACCGAGTCCGAGCTTCTCGCCCTCGCCGACGTCGCCGCCGCCGAGGACGTGATCGAGCACGAGGAGCGCGACCTCATCTCCTCGATCATCGAGTTCGGCGACACGATCGTGCGCGAGGTCATGGCACCACGTCCCGACATCGTCGCCGTCGAGGCCTCGGCGCCGGCCGGCGAGGTGCTCGAGAAGGCGATCACGGCGGGGCTCAGCAGGATCCCGGTGTATTCCGGAACCGTCGACGACATCGTCGGCATCGCCTACACCCGCGACCTGATGCGGGCGGTCCGCGCCAGCGGCGAGAGCAGCCCCGTCGGGGGGCTCTGCCGGCTCGCCCACTACGTGCCGGAGACCAAGCGGGTGGCTCCGCTGCTGCGCGAGATGCAGGGCGAGCAGTACCACCTCGCCGTCGTCGTCGACGAGTACGGCGGCACCGCCGGCATCGTCACCTTGGAGGACCTCATCGAGGAGCTCGTCGGCGAGATCGCCGACGAGTTCGACACCGAGGAGGCGACGATCGAGCCGCTCGGCGAGAACCGCTGGAGAGTGGCGGCGCGGATGCCCGTCGACGAGGTCAATGAGCTGCTCGGGACGGAGCTGCCGATCGACGACTGGGACACGATCGGCGGCCTGCTGCTGCACCTGCGCGGGCAGGTACCGGTCGAGGGAGATCGGCTGCGCGTCGGCGAGCTCGTCCTGCTCGCCGAACGGGTGCAGGGTCGGCGGGTGCGGACGGTGCGGATCGAACGGCTCGCCGCGCCCGACGCCGACGGCACGCCGGCGTCGCTCGGGCGCGCCCGGGAGGCCTGAGTGGACGGCGGCGCCGGCGCCGGCGCCGGGGGCGACAGCAGCTGCTCCGGCGACAGCGGCCGCTCCGGGGGCGACGGCTTCTCCGGCGGCGAGGGCTTTGGCGACGTTGATGCGTTCCGCTCCGGGTTCGTCGCCCTCGTCGGGCGCCCGAACGTCGGCAAGTCGACCCTCGTCAACGCCATCCTCGGCGAGAAGGTGAGCATCACCGCTCCGAGCCCGAACACGACGCGCACCCGCGTCCACGGCGTCTTGGAGCGGCCGGGGCTGCAGCTGGTGCTCGTCGACACACCGGGCATCCACAAGCCGCGATCACCACTCGGCCGCCGCCTCAACGAGGCCGCCGGCGGTGCCCTCGAGGATGTCGACGTCTCGGTGCTCGTGCTCGATGCCACCGCGGAGATCGGGACCGGCGACCGTTTCGTCGCCGACCGCCTGCGGGGCAGCTCGATCGTCGCTCTCAACAAGATCGACCGCGCCCGCCCGACGCGGGTCCTCGAGCAGCTCGCTGCCGCGGACGCGCTCGGCCTCGAGGGCGCCGAGCTGTTCCCGGTCTCGGCGCGCACCGGCGAAGGCGTCGAGGAGCTCGTCGAGGAGATCCTCGGCCACCTCCCCGAGGGACCCCGCTACTACCCCGAAGGCATGGTCCGCGACAGCGACGACGCCGTCTTCATCGCCGAGCTCGTCCGCGAGCAGCTGCTGCGCGTCGCCCGGGAGGAGCTGCCGCACTCGATCGCCTGCCGGGTGACCGACTGGGACGGCCCCTACATCCGCTGCGAGATCCTCGTCGAGCGCGAGTCGCAGAAGGCCATCGTGGTCGGGCGCGGCGGCTCGGTGCTGAAGGCGGCGGGCACCGCAGTGCGGGCCGAGCTGCCGCCGGGCAGCTACCTCGACCTCGTCGTCAAGGTGGAGCGGAACTGGCAGCGGCGACCGGACATGATCGAGCGCCTCGGCTACTGACGGGGAGGTGACGACATCGCGATGATGGGCACGGCCGAGCACCTGGCGGCTCTCGCCTGTTGATCGAGCTCGGCTCCCGTTCGTGCCCGATCAGATGCTCTCGGCCGCGAGCGCCTCGGCGTGCAGGCGCCTCAGGTAAGCGAGCGTCCGCTCGCGGTCCTTGGTCCTCGCCAGCGGCGGGAGCGCCCTCACCAGGTCCCAGCGGTAGGAGGCGGTCGCGAGGCGCGAGTCGAGCACGGCGACGACACCGCGGTCGCCCTCGCCACGCACGAGGCGCCCGGCGCCCTGGGCGAGCAGGGTCGCCGCCCGCGGCAGGTCGACCAGGCGGAACGCCGCCGGGCCAGCCAGCTCCCGCCGCGCCGAGGTGAGCGGCTCGTCGGGGCGCGGGAAGGGGATGCGGTCGATGACGACGAGCGAGAGCGTCGGTCCCGGGACGTCGACGCCCTGCCAGAAGCCCATCGTGGCGAACAAGCACGCTGCCGGCTCGTCGCTGAAGGCGGCGACGAGCGCCGACTTGCCGCCCTCGCCCTGGACATGGATCGGGCACTCGACCCGGGCGCGCAGCGCCTCGACAGCCCGTGACATCGCCCGCCAGCTCGTGAACAGCGCCAGCGTCCGGCCCCCGGCGGCCTCGATCAGCTCGGCCAGCTCGGCGTGGATCGCCTCCTCGGCCTCGGGACGGCGGCGGTCGGGCAGGTGCGCGGCGCAGTAGAGCAGGCCGAGCTCCTCGTAGGCGAACGGGCTTCCGACGTCGAGCACCTCGGTCCGCTGCGGGTCCGCCCCGAGCCGCTCGGCGAGGCGCGGGGGCAGCGTGGCGCTCGTGAGCACGACGCTGACCTTGTCGAAGAGCCGTTCACCGAGAACCGGTGCGACATCGATCGGGGCGATCTCGATCGAGCAGCGGGGGGTGCCGTCAACCCAAGCGACCTCCGCCTCGCCGATCGAGCCGAGGCGGGTCAGCTCGCTGCGGCAGCGCGAGAGCGCCAGAACGCTGCGGGCGAGCCGCTGGGCGGCGTCCTCGCCGCTCTGGGCGCCGGAGGACCGCTCGCCGGCACGCGAGGCGAGCTGCTCGCAGCGCTCGAGGCGGACAGCGGCGAGCGAGACGGCCTCCCCGAGCTCACCGAGCTGGCCGTCGCGCAGGCGCTCGCCGCCACGTCCGGCGAGCAGGCTCTCGAGCCGGTCGGCGATCTGGAAGAGGGCGTCCACCGCCTGCTCGGCGACGGAGTCGAGTCGCGAGGCGGCGGCGAACGCGGCGCGGGCGCTTGCCGCCAGGGCACGCAGCTGGCGCGGTCCGACCGAGACCCCGAGGCTCGAGCTCAGCACGTCCTCGAGGTCGTGGGCCTCGTCGATCACCGCCGCATCAAAGGGCGGTAGGACCGCACCGGTGCTGGCGAGGTGCGCGCCGAGAAGGTGAAGGTTGACGACGACGAGATCGGCCTCGGCCGCCTCTGCACGCGCCTGCTCGGCGAAGCAGTCGCCGCCGGAGGGGCAGCGGGAGGCGCCCGGGCACTCGTCAGCGGTGACGCTGAAGGAGGACCAGAGGCGGGCGTCGGGCTCGAACGCCAGCTCGGCACGGTCGCCGGTGAGCGTCTCCTCGGCCCAGGCAGCGATCCGCCGCGCCTGCTCGGCGTGCGGGCCGGCGCCGGGGTCCTCGTCGAGACGGCCCTGCGCGCCCGCTGCCGCCTCGCGGAGCCGCTGGCGGCAGAGGTAGTTCGAGCGCCCCTTCAGCACCGCCCAGCTCGTCTGCACGCCGAGGCGCCGATCGAGGCCGGGGAGATCCTTCTGTGCCAGCTGGTCCTGCAACGCCTTGGTCGCCGTGGCGACGAGCACCTTCTTGCCGGACAGGACAGCGGCGACGAGGTAGGCGAGCGACTTGCCCGTCCCGGTCCCGGCGCGAACGGCGAGGTGATCTCCGCCGGCGAAAGCCCGCGCCACCGCCTGTGCCATCTCGAGCTGTCCGGCCCGCGCCTGCCCCCCGCCGGGCAAGCCGGCGACCGCCCGCCGCAGCGCCTCGGCGACCGGAGTCGACTCGCTCATCGGTGCGGAGCGTACCGGGGCGCAGTACCCGCGCCCGGGTCCTCGCCGCGCTCCCAGCGGCCCTACCGGCCGCGCCACACCGGCGCCCGCGCACTGCCCTCGTAGGCGGCGAGGTGCTCGGCGAAGTCGATGAACAACGGCGCCGAGGGATCGAGCGGGCGGCGCAGCGCTTCGGCGGCGACCCGCTTGTCGAGCGAGTCGCGCTTGAGAAGCGCATCCGGCCGCTCGAGCTCGGCGAGCTCGAGCGCCGGGGTGACACGCG
>DAHUZG010000237.1 GCA_027306715.1 Acidimicrobiaceae bacterium | reverse complement strand
GCTGCGGCGTCCGCTCGGCGGCCGGCTCGGCGGGCGCCAGGTGCTGCTTCAGTACCTGCCAGCGCAACGCTCGCATCCCGGCGCGATCGTGCTGCGCGAGGATCTCCACGCCGGCTCGCGCCCGACCGGCGAGTCGCTCGGCCTCAGCGCGCGGGAGGCCGACGTCGTGCGCCTCGTGATCACCGGCGCGTCCAACGCCGCGATCGCCTCGCAGCTGCACCTTTCCCCCGGCACCGTCAAGAAGCACCTCGACAACGTCTACGGCAAGCTCGGAGTGCGCGGCCGCGGGCCGTTGACAGCCTTCGTGCGCGACATGACCTGACTGCAGGCCGGATCCACAAGCTCACCTACAGTGGCCGTCTGTACGCAGGCGGGCCGGCAGCCCGGCGCCGCCCCGTCGGGCCGAGAGGGCCCATATTGGGGGCGTAAATACGCCGATCAGCGTATTTACGCCCGGCATGCCGCATGCGATCATCGAGGCGGATCGGCCAGCCGAGCTGCCGCCGGCCCGGTGAAAGGTGCTCCCGACGAGCACGCTCGGGCGCCACTAGGCTTCGCCGCACAACCCTCGAGGAGAAGATGCCTGCCGTGGCCCGACCAGCACCGCGTGTCTCGCCGAGGCCGCGGCGACGATCTCCGTTGGGCCGACGAGCTGCCGCGCTCGGGGGCCGGCGCGGTGGCCTGCCGGGCCTGCTCGCGTGCGGGCTGGCCCTCTCCGCTGCCGCGATCGCGGCGGCCGCGCTGGGTAACAGCGCCGCGGCGCCTGCCCCGCTCTCGGGCCTGCAGCTGAGCGCGCCGGGGCGTGACGTCCCGATCGGGCCGGACGAGAGCGGATCTGTCAGGTTCCTCACCCTGCTGCGCTCGGGCACAAGACCCTCGTGCCTGCTCAGATGGGCGAAGGGCGAGCGGCTGAGGGTGACGTGGTCCCCGGGCCAGCAATGGGCCGACATCTCCGGTTCACCGCGAGCAGTCGACCGTGCCTTCCACGTGAGGATCGAGAACTACCGGACGCCCACCGAGTCGGTCGTCTTCGGCGCAGAGCGTCAGGCTGCCGTGCCGTCGGGGGTGTGCGGCGAGGTCGCCGGCGTCGGGACGATCCATTCCTTCACCCAGCCGACGACATACGGCGTGCCCCAGGGCGGGCTCTCCAACGTCGACCTGCTGCGGGCCTACGACGCGCTGCCGCTCCTGCAGTCCGGCTACCAGGGTCAGGGCCAGACCGTTGTGTTCCTCGAGGTCTCTGGCTTCGTGCCGAGCGACCTCGAACAATTCGCGGCCGCCGAGCACCTGCCATCGTACAACCTGTCTGTGATCGGCAAGAACACCGGCGGTACCGAGGGGGAGACCCCGATGGACATCGAGACCGTGCACGAGATCGCTCCTGCAGCACATCTCGTCTTCGACAACATCACGTCCATCAGCGGCGCGTCCTCGGACGCGGCGCTGTTCGCGATCGCGATCGCCAGGGCGGCACAGCTCTACCCGGGCGCGATCTTCACCGCCAGCCTCGGGTTGTGCGAGACCGACACCCAGATCTTCAACCGCTCCGACCTCGCCGCGCTGAACGCGGTGATCGCCTCGGTGGAAGCCAAGGGCTCGACGATGTTCGCCTCGAGCGGGGATTCCGGCGGCCTCGACTGCACGCCGGCGTCCGGCGACGGGCAGCCGCCGCAGTCCTCCTTCGAAGGCGTCCCGGTCCCGGCGGTGCTGCCGGCCGTGACCGGCACCGGCGGGACGACGCTTTCCACCGACTCCGCGGGCAACTACGTCGGCGAGACGACGTGGTCCGAGCCGCTTCTCTCCCAAGGCTCGGGCGGCGGGGTGTCGCACTACTTCGGCCGGCCGAAATGGCAGACCGGCGTGGGGACCGGAGGACAGGCCGACACAGGCAACGGCCGCCAGGTCCCCGACGTGAGCGCCGACGCCGACCCAGCGACGGGCAATTTCATTGTCGCCGGCGGCCAGGCGTCACAGGGCGGGGGGACGTCGCTCGCCGCCCCGATGTGGGCGGGCTTCACGGCGCTGTGGGACCAGCTGCTGAAGGCGAACCACGACCGCCCGGTCGGGTTCTTCAACCCGGTCCTCTACCACCTCGCCAACTCCACACAGCCGTACCCGCCGTTCCACGACATCACCGTGGGCGGGAACGACTTCTACCTCGCGACACCGGGGTACGACATGGTGACCGGCCTCGGCTCGCCCAACGTCGCCAACCTCGCCCGCGACCTGCTCGCCGGGAGGTTCTGAGATGAGCGACCCCGCCCCGCTCCCCGCCGAGCTGCCGGTGCTCGCGACGGTGGCTTGTCCTTACTGCTCGGCTGTGGTCCCCGACGCCCGGTACTGCGGAGCCTGCGGCGCGCACCTCGCCGCGGCCGACGGATTCAGGGCGGCGCAGCGCCTGCACTCCTATGCGGCGTTCCCCGACGAGCCCGTGTTCCGGCTCGCAGTCGTGACGTCGCTGTTCCCCCACCTCTCGCACCGTGCCAAGGCCCCCTTCCGTGCCGGGTTCGGGCTCGTGCTCGTGCTCGTGCTCGTCTTCGCCCTCGCGGGGACGAGCGGGCCGCTGATCGCGATCAGCGCTCTCGGCGTGCCACTTCTCTTCGTGCTCTACATCTGGGAGGTCGACCCCTACGAGGGCAGCTTCCTCCCGCCGACCTTCCTCTGCTTGGTGATCGGCGCGGCGCTCGGGGCCGGGTGGGCGGTGGTCGGCGGCAGCTACGTCGACAAGGCGCTGCTGCCGTCGCTGTTCCCGAGCCTCACGAGCGGGTCGTCGGTCATCGCCGCCATCGCCGTGCCGGGGATCGCCCAGCTCTTGATGTGCGTGCCGATGCTCGTCGTGCGCAGCATGCAGCGCGGCCGCATCGAGTCGCTCGACGGCTTCGTCGCCGGGGCGACCGGGGCGCTCGGCTTCACGCTCGCGGCCACGGTCGACCTGATGGCGCCGTGGTTGAGCAACGGCCAGCTCACCCACCAGTCCTTCCTCGCCAACGTCACCCAGGTGATCCTGCGTGGCGTGACCCTGCCGCTCGTCAGCGCGCTGGCGACGGGCTTCGTCGGAGCGGCGTTCTGGGCCAAGACCGGGGCGGTCTCGACCTCGGCCAAGGGTGAATGGATCGCCTCGCCGCTCGTTGCGCTCGTGGTGGCGGTGATCATCCAGGTCGGCCTCGGCTTCGCCGACATCGCCGCGCTCTCCGACGCCGTGCTCATCGGGGTCAACCTCGCCGCGCTCGGAGTCCTGACGCTCGCCATGCGCGCCGGGATCCACCACGTGCTGCTGCACGAGGCGCTCGAGGTCGGCGTCGGGCCGCCCCGGGTCTGCCCGAACTGCGTGCACATCGTGCCGGCTATGGCCTTCTGCCCCCAGTGCGGTGTCGCCGACCGCGCCGTGGCGCGCCCCCACCGACCGAGCGGCATGTGGCTTGCCGGCGCCGCTCCCTCCTCGCCGGGAGAGCTGACATGAGCACGATCGGGCTGCCGAGCAACGACGCCTCCTGGCCGACGGCTCCGCCCGGCACCGGCGGCCTGAAGGTGGGCTTTCCCGAGGTGCGCGAGTACCACGCGCCACATCACCGGGTGAGCCACCCGATGATGATCGTGCT
>DAHUZG010000229.1 GCA_027306715.1 Acidimicrobiaceae bacterium | reverse complement strand
GGCGTTCGCGTGCACGCTGCCGTTCGGCGCCGGGGCGAGCTGAGCGGCGGCGAGATGCTACGGGTCCCGGCTCACGAGGCCACCACGGCGGCGCTGGCGGCCGCCCATCCCTTCGCCGCCAGCCGACCCCTTCCCGCCGGCGGGGTGCTGATCGGCCGGGACCTGCTCGGCGGGGTGTTCGTCCACGACCCGTTCGAGCTCTACGCCTCGGGCGTGCTCACCAATCCCAACATGCTGGTGCTCGGCCAGATCGGCCGCGGCAAGAGCGCCCTCGTGAAGAGCTACCTCTACCGCCAGAGTGCCTTCGGCCGGCGCGTCGTCGTGCTCGACCCGAAGGGCGAGTACGGGCCACTCGCCGCCGCCCTCGGCTGCTCCCCGGTGGCGCTCTCGCCCGGCGGTGGCCGGCGGGTCAACCCGCTCGAGGGCGCCGGCGGCGACGGCTCGGCGCGCTCCTCGACAGAGCGGGCGCGCCGGCGGCTGGCTTTGCTCGCCGCGCTGGCGTCGTCGTGTCTCGGCCGGCCGCTTCGTCCCGTCGAGCACACCGCCCTCGAGCTCGCCCTCGAGCGGGCCTCCGCGGCCGGAGAGCCGCCCGTGCTGCCGGTCGTCGTCGAGGCCCTCCTCACCCCCGCGGAGGAGGGGGCGCGCCGGGTCGGGATGTCTGCGGCGCTGCTGCGGTCGGACTCTCGCGACGTCGCCCTCCAGCTTCGCCGCCTCGTGCACGGCGAGCTGCGCGGGATGTTCGACGGCCCGACCTCGCCGGGGCTGGTGCTCGACGGCTCGGCTCTCGTGCTCGACCTCTCCTCGGTCTACCGATCGCCGGCGCTCGGAGCGGTGATGGCGTGCGCCACCGCCTTCCTCGAGTCGATCGGCGCAGGACGTGCCCGCACCGTGCTCGTGGTCGACGAGGCCTGGGCCGTCCTCGCTGACGTCGGGGTGGCGCGCTACCTGCAGTCGTCGTGGAAGCTGGCACGCGCTCGAGGGCTCGCCAACGTCGCCGTCCTGCACCGCGTGAGCGACCTCGCCGCCGGGGGCGCCGGCAGCACGGCGACTCGGCTCGCCGAGGGCTTGCTCGCCGACTCCGAGACCATCGTCTGCTACGGGCTGCCCTTCTCCGAGATCGCCGCTGCGACTGACGCGCTCGGGCTCGCTGCCGACGAGGCTGCCCTGCTCGCGCGGCTGCCCCGTGGCACCGCCCTGTGGCGCGTCGCCGGACGCTCCTACCTGGTGCAGCACCGCCTCTCGCCGGCGGAGCGGACGATGGTGGACACCGACGCCCGCCTCGTCGGGCGCCGCCCACGGCGGTGAGACGCCCCCCGCCGGTCCGGCCGGAGGCCACCGGTGAGCACCTGGCGGTGGCGGCCCTGCTCATCACGGCCCTTTTTGTCGCCATCGGCTGGCTCGTGGTGCACCTCGCGGCGCTGCTTGCCGGACGCGGCTGGGACACCGTGCCGCGCCGCGCCGTGGTGGCGCTTTTGATCGGTGTCGCCGAGCGCCCGGCCGACCCGCTGCGGGCGGTCGCCGCCGGCGATCGGCGGCTGCTACCGCCGGCCGGCGAGCTGTGGCTCTCGCTCGCTCTCGTCGCTGCCGCCGTGGCGGCGGCGGCGCTGCTCGCCCTGAGCCGGCGGCCCGCTCACCGGTCCGGCTCCCGGTTCGCGCCTCGACACGGGGCACTCGTCCGCCGCCGCCGGCGGCAGGCACCGGGCCGGGCCGCGGCACCGGCTTTTTGGGCCGGACGGGCCGAGCTGGCGCCGCTCCTTGTCCGCCGGCCGGAGCCGGGTCGCCTCGTTCTCGGCAGGAGCGGTCCACGGCTCGTGGCCGCCGAGCCGGGCCAGTCGCTGCTCGTCGCCGGCCCTTCGCAGTGCGGCAAGACGAGCGGCCTCGCGGTGCCCGCCATCCTCGAGTGGCGCGGGCCCGTCGTGGCCACGAGCGTCAAGACCGATCTGCTGCGCGACACCGTCGATGCGCGCCGGGGCGCCGGGGAGGTCCTTGTCTACGACCCGACCGGCTCGACCGGCTTCAGCCCTGCGGGGTGGTCGCCGCTGCACGGCGCGGTCACCTGGTCGGGCGCGCGTGCGCTGGCCGCAGGGCTGTGCAGCGTCGCTCGCGCCGGTGGCGGAGGCCTCGACGACGCTGCGTTCTGGTACGCGACTGCGGAGAAGCTGCTGGCGCCGTTGCTCTTCGCTGCAGCGACGAGCGGAGGCACCATCGCCGACGTCGTGCGCTGGGTGGACACCGAGGAGGTCGGTGAGGTGATGCTCGCCCTCGAGCTCGCCGCGGTGGGCGAAGCACTGCAGGCGGCGCGGGCCAGCTTCGGACGCGAGGAGCGCCAGCGGAGCTCCGTCTACACGACCGCCGAGACTGTCCTCGCCGGCTTCGCCGACCCCGGCGTCGCCGCCTGCTCCAACGCCCACGACATCGACGCCGCGCGGCTTTTCGGCGGGGGCGCCCCGACGGTCTATCTCGTTGCTCCGGCTCACGAGCAGGAGCGCCTGCAGGCGGTGTTCGTAGCCCTGCTACGCCAGCTGCTCGAGGCGGCGTTCGCCCGCTCCTCGCTCCTCGGCGAGCCGCTAGCGCCGGCACTGCTCGTGGTTCTCGACGAGGCGGCGAACGTCGCCCCGCTGGCGAATCTCGACTCGGTCGCTTCCACCGCCGCCGGTCACGGCGTCCAGCTCGTCACCATCTGGCAGGACTTCGCCCAGATCCAGGCGCGGTACGGGGGGCGCTGGGCGACGGTGGTGAACAACCACCGGGCCAAGCTGTTCTGCTCAGGGATCGGTGACCCGTCGACGCTCGAGCACGCCAGCCGACTGATCGGTGACAGCGACGAGCCCGTCGACTCGTTCAGCCGGGGTCCTGCCGGCGAGCTGACGACGACGAGGTCGTCTGCGCCTCGCCCCCTCGCCCCCGCCGACGCCCTCCGCCGCCTGCCGCGCGGCGAGGCAGTCCTTGTCTACGGCAACCTGCCGCCAGCAGCGGTGCAGCTACGCGGTTCGAGCGCCGGCGCCCGTAGGTCGCGCCGCCGACCTGGAATGGCCTGGCGCGGGCACCGATGAGCCGCCGCCACTCGGTGGACTCGGTGGACTCGGCGGCACCTGGACTGCTCGATCCCCACGGCGCCCCCACGGCGCCCCCACGGCGCTTCTCGCGCCGGTGTCCCCATAGCTACGATGCCCGCCAGGTGCGAGCCGGGAGGCCGGCCTACCGAGGACGGGCTCAAGGAGCTCGTCGGCTCTGCTTCGAACAGGCGAGGGGCCGGAGCCGGCGCAGCGATGCAGAGCCCGGGTGCTCGATACGCCGAGGGGAGCAGGGGGGCGACGGTGTCGATCAACGGTGAATTTCGGCGGCTCGCCGGCGAGCGGCTCCGGGCCTGCCCGGGCTCCCGCCCCCGGACATGACGCGTCCTGGACAGGACAAGGTCGACGTCGAGCCGGCGAGCTGGGACACGGTGTTCGCCCCGTCGTCTGCTCTGGTCATGATCACGACGGTCGATGCAGCCGGGAGGACGAACGCAGCCTCCTACGGCACGTGCGTCCGGGTCAACCATGACCCCGTCGACCTCGCGTTCACGTGCAACCTCGGGTCGGACACCGACGAGAACGTGCTGGACAGCGAGGAGTTCGTCGTCAACCTGGTGTCGTTCGACCCGACTCTGCTCGCCAAGGTGCTCGAGGTCGGGCTTCCGTGGAAGCGGGGCATCGACGAGCTCGAGAAGGCGTCTCTCACGCCGATACCGGCCCGGGTCGTGGCACCTCCCCGCATTGCTGAGTGCTACGCACACTTCGAGATGAAGGTCGAGTGGACCCGCGCGTGGTCGACCCGGCGGATGGTGTGCGGCCGCACGGTCGCTGTGTCGGCGAACGCGGACTGTGGCGACGAGGACGGCTTGCTTGTCTGGGCGGCGGCCCGACCAGCGCATTACTGCGGTGGTCGCTACGCAGACCGGTTCGTTCCGGCCTACCAGCCCGTTCGAGCCGACTGGGACTGGCGCGACCTCGAAGCCCGGGGCGTGACGAACGCTGATTTCCGACGGTCCGGGGAGGGGGTCGGGGACCCCGTGCTCGTCGATCTCAGCGACTGGCGCGACCTGTTCCGGAGCGAGCCGCGCGAGTGATCGCCCGCCGCGTCACCCGCGCCCGGCCCACCTGCCGGCCGGTCAACCCGCCGGCTGGTCAGGCGGCGAGCTCGTCGCCCGGCGCATCGACGAGCGCGGCACAGAGCAGGCCGGCGAGGGCCGCACCGGCGGTGGTGGCGACGACGAGCCAGCGCGAGCGGCGCGGCAGCTTCGAGAGATCGAGCAACGTGGCGACGAGGTCGCCGGTGTCGGCGAGCGTTCCGGCCACGACCCAGCCGCGCAGCTCCGACCCGGACAGCATCGCCTGCAGGGCGCCCAGACCGAGGGCGAGATCGCGCCCGGCGAGGGTGCGGGCGAACAGGCGGGTGGCGGGCTGGCGGGAGGCCTCACGGCCGACCCACGGCGCCGCCGGCAGCCCGGGAGCGAGATAGGCGCCGACGCCGAGCGCACAGCGCAGCACGGCCACCGCCTCCGTCATCAGCCGGGCGGTCCGGCGATCGAGGCCCGGGACGGCGAGCTTGCCTAGCCTCATCTCGTCAAGCCAGCCGTGTCGTCGCCGGGCGCCGACAGCTGGACCGCGCCCGCTCGGCCAAAGCGACAGCGACGGCTGTCGTAGCGCGGACGGAGGCGTCCTCGGCCTGTCGAGAGATGTCGGTCACGACCCTGACGCTACCGCCGTCGCCGGCGAGCGACCGGGTGACCCCAGCCGGCACGCCGGAAGCTTTCACTGCTGTGTCACCTCGATGTCACCGGGCGTTTGCCCGTTGTTAAGGTACCTCCAGTAGGTTCAGCCTCGCTATGGATCAACTGTTGAGGCGCGAGCAGATGCGAGCCGCCGCCCCCGGGTCGTCCGTCTGCTCAGCCCCGGCAGGTGGCGAACCGGTGATGACCGCCGATGACGTCACGCTCGGCTTTGGGTCGAACCAGGTGATGACCGACATCACCGTCGGCTTCCCCGCCGGCTCGATCACGGCGCTGGTGGGGCCCTCAGGGTCGGGCAAGACGACGTTCCTCCGCTCGCTCAACCGGATGAACGACCGCGTCTACGGGTTCTGGAAGCGCGGCACGATCCGCCTCAACGGCGAGGACATCCACAACCGGACGATCGACCCGCTCGTGCTCCGCCGGCGAGTCGGCATGGTCTTCCAGCGGCCGAACCCGTTCCCGATGTCGATCCTCGACAACATCGTCTCCGGGGTCAAGGCGCACAAGCTCGCCAAGCGCACCGAGTTCCGCGACATCGCCGAGACCCACCTCGCCGAGGTCGGCCTCTGGAGCCACGTCGCCGACCGGCTCGACGACTCCCCGTTCCGCCTCTCGGGGGGCCAGCAGCAGCTGCTCTGCCTGGCGCGGGCCCTTGCCGTGCAGCCGGACGTGCTGCTGCTCGACGAGCCGACCTCCTCGCTCGACCCGCGCTCGACCGAGGCAGTCGAGGAGCTGCTGCGCCGCCTGACGCCGAAGCTGACGGTGATCATCGTCACC
>DAHUZG010000209.1 GCA_027306715.1 Acidimicrobiaceae bacterium | reverse complement strand
CCCGCCGGGGCGTTCGTTGGCGAGCAGCCACTCAAGAGCACGGTCGGCCTCCGCCAGCCGCCCGCCGGCGGCGAGCGCCATCGCCGCCTCGACGTGGTTCCACGGGTCGGCACAGGTGTCCGGCGACCACGGGATCAGGCCATCGTCACGCTGCACGGCGGCGATCGAGTCGAGCGTCGCCGCCCGCTCGCTGTCGGACAGCGCTCCGAGGGTCCCGGCGACCGCCGGCCCCGCGACCGGTGACCCCGCGACCGGTGACCCCGCGCCTGTCGGGCCGGTGGTCATGAGGCCCCCGCGCCGAGGCTCGAGCGCCGAGCCGCCCGTTCGGTCACCGGTCTGTCTCCCTGGGCGGCTTTCCGTCGTGGCGTCGCCATCGCCGGCCGGCGGGCGTAGACGACGAGGCTCTTGCCGATCAGCGGATCGAGCGCCCGCTCGAGCGCCCGGACGACATGCGGACGGCGCTCGATGTCCCAGACGAGGAAGCGGTGGTAGGCAGCGACCAGCGGGTGGCGATCGCGATCGACGCCGACCAGGCAGCGCAGCCACCAGTACGGTGAGTGGAGCGCATGGGCGTGGTGAGAGCCGGTCCGTACAAGCCCGGTGGCGGCGAGCCGGCGGCGTAGCTGGCTGCGGCGGTAGATGCGGACGTGCCCGCCCTCGACGGCGTGATACGCCCGCGAGAGCGCCCAGTTGACGAGCTCCGGCCCGAAACGGGGCACCGTCACCGCCAGGCACCCACCCGGGAGGAGCACCCGCGCCAGCTCGCCGAGCGCGGCGGCGTCGTCGGCGATGTGCTCGAGCACCTCCGAGGCGACGACGACGTCGAAGCTGGCGGCGGGGAAGGGCAGGCGGCCGGCGTCTCCGACGACCGCCGCCCACCCCGCTCCCGCCGGCGCCTCGCCCGCCTCGCACATCGCCGCGAGCATCGCCGCGGCAGAGGCGACCTCGCCGGGCGCGGCGTCGAGGGCGACGACCGACGCGCCCGCCCGCAGGCAGGCGAAGGCGTGCCGGCCGCCGCCACAGCCGAGGTCGAGGACACGCCGGCCGGGCCCCACGCCGGCACGCTCGAGGTCGACGGTCAGCACAAAGGCAGCCCTGCGCCGTGCGCCGCCAGCAGCTGGCGGTACTGCTCGAGGGTGCCGCTCGCCGTGGCGCGCCAGGTGAACCGGTCGAGGACGCGGCGGCGCCCGGCCTCCCCGAGCCGCCCGGCCAGCTCGGGCTCGTCGAGCACGCGCCCGATCGCCTGGGCAAGCGCTCCGGCGTCGCCGGGCGGCACGAGCAGTGCCGACTGGCCGTCGGCGCCGAGGACCTCCGGCAAGGCTCCCCCCGTCGTGGCGACGAGCGGCGTCGAGCAGGCGAGCGCCTCGATCGCCGGCAACGAGAAGCCCTCGTAGAGCGACGGCACCGCGGCGCAGCTGGCGCTCGCATAGCCGTCCGCCATCTCGGCGTCGCTGCGCCCTGTGACGAATCTCACGGCGTCACCGAGCCCGAGCCGCTCGAGCATCGGTGCGGTGGCGCCGTCGGGACGCAGCTGCCCGGCGACGACGAGGTGTGCCTCGGGGCGCTCGGTCCGCAGCTTGGCGAGCGCCTCGAGCAGCACCGACAGCCCTTTCAGCGGCACGTCGGCGCTGGCGGTGGTGACGATCCGGCCCGGCACCCGGGCGAGCTGCGGGCGCGGCGAGAACACCGCTGTGTCGACGCCGGCGGGGATGACGCTGATGCGGTGCGGCTCGACCCCGAGCCAGCGCACGATGTCGTCGCGCGACGACGAGGAGACGGTGATGATGCGCTCGAGGCGGCGGGCGACCCGCCGCTGCATGGAGGCGAACCCGTACCACCGCCGCACGCTCGCCCGCCGGCGGGCGGTGAGGGCGTGGACGAGGTCGATCTCCCGGTCGACGCTCACCGGGTGGTGGATCGAGGCGATCACCGGCCACCCGCGGGCGAGCAGGCCTGCCAGCCCGGTGCCGAGGCTCTGGTTGTCGTGGACGAGATCGAACTCGTGCGCCGCCGCGGCGAGCACAGCCCGAGCGCGCCGGCAGAAAGCTCTCGGCTCGGGAAAGCCGCCCGTCCACATCGTCGCCAGCTCGGCAAGGTCGGCCAGCTCGGTGAGCTCGCGCGGTCGCGGTGTGCGGAACGGGTCGGGCTGGCGGTAGAGGTCGAGACCGGGCACCTTGCGCAGCGCGACGCCCTCGTCGAGCTCGGGGTAGGGCTGGCCGGAGAGCACGGTGACGTGCTGGCCGAGGCGGACGAGCTCACGGGAGAGATGCCGCACATAGACGCCCTGGCCACCACAGGTGGGGTTGCCCCGGTAGGTGAGCAGCGCGATCCGAAGCGACCGAGCGTCGGGGTCTCTCATCCGCAGACGAGCCGCGGCGAGACCGGGGCGCGGTCACGGGCGCGGTCACGGGCGCCGGCACGCCCCGACGCCAGAGCAGGCAGTGGGGCCGGCGGCATCCCAGAAGGATTGACGCCGCCGGGGCGCACCGCAACTCCGCGGGGCACCCGCCTTTTCACAGGCCCAGCTCCACAGCCTCAGTGACCTCCGTGGAGGCCGAGCTGGGCGGCCTTGACGGCGAGGATGACGACCGCCACGACGAGGTACAGCCGAAGCGCCCACATCGAGGCCGTCCGGGCCCGCGACCAGCGCGGCCGGGCGAGGAGCGCGAGCGGCGGCATCCGCCACGAGTCCCGCTCGGAGCGCGAGAGCGTCACGGCCTCACGGTCGATGCCCCGCATCCGGTGGCGCGTGCCGACGACCGCCGAGACGACGATGCCGCCGGCCACGACGGCGGCGAGCAGCCCGAGCACGAGGTGGACGCTGACGTTGAACACCGTCGTCGCCATCAGCACGAGCGACAAAGCGACGAGGATGGCGACGATCATCCCGGCGAGGATGTTCAGCCACAGCTTGTTCACCCACGGCCCGAGCACGTCACTGTCGTTGCAGAGGAGGAGCAAGAACACCGTGGCGCTCGGCAGGAGCACGCCGGCGAGCGCCTGCACCGAGGTCGTGATCAGCCCGAGCGGCACGCCCGGCACGAGCACAACGGCCGCCGCGGCGATCACGAGCGCCCCGTAGATGGCGTAGAACTGCTTGCCCTGGGCGAAGCTGCGGTGAAGCGAGTGCCGGATACCGAAGATGTCGCCGAAGGCGTACGAGGTCGACAGCGTCACCGAGGCGGCGCCGATCAGCGACGCGTTCAGCAGCACGATCGAGAACAGCGCCCCGGCGCCGTTGCCGAGCCGGTGCTCGAGGCCGAAGGCGACCGACTCGGCGTTGACGAAGCGGCCGGCGTAGGAGCTGTGGGCGAAGGCGAATGCGGCGGTCGCCACGAGCAGGATCGCCCCGACGACGGTGATGAACGACCCGATCACCGTGTCGGCGCGTTCGTAGTTGACGAACCGAGGGGTGATGCGCTTGTCGACGATGTTCGACTGCTGGAAGAAGAGCTGCCACGGTGCCACGGTCGTCCCGACGATGGCGATGATCAGCAGCACCGCCGTCGAGTTGACCCCTCCCTGCACCCCGGGGACGACGATGCCGTGGGCGATCGGCCCGACGTGCGGATGGGCGAAGACGACGAGGGGGATGACGAAGAAGTTCGCCGCGACGAAGAGGAGCATGAACCGCTCCCAGCGCTGGAAGCTGCCGGTCATCGTGATCCCGATGAGGGCCAAGGCGGCGAGCGGCACCGAGACGTCCGGCGAGACGCCGAAGTACGAGAGCGAGTAGTTGACGCCGATGAACTCGGTCATGATCGTCAAGAAGTTGAGGACGAACAGGTCGCCGACCGAGAACGCGCCCCAGAACTTGCCGAAGCGCTCGTTGATCAGCCGGGCGTGCCCGACCCCGGTGACGGCTCCGAGGCGGACGACCATCTCCTGGTTGACCACGAGCACCGGGATCAGCAGCGGCAGCGTCCAGAGCAAGCTGAGCCCGTAGTTCTGGCCGGCCTGCGAGTACGTCGAGACGCCGCCGGCGTCGTTGTCGCCGACCATCACGATGAGGCCCGGGCCGATGATCGCCAAGAGCGTCAGGAGGCGCCGCTTCCAGGTGCGGCGCGTCCCGGTGTCGCCGAGGCGGATCGTGCCGAGGGCACCCTGGATGTCGCCGACGTGGGCCGCGTCGAGGACGGCGCTGCCCTCGACGACCGAGCCGGCCCCGCCGGCCCCGCCGGCCCCGCCGGCCCCGCCGGTCTTGAGGCGGTTCCCGCCGGCGGGCCGACGTGGCGCGCCGCTGCGGCGGGCTCTTGGGCGGTGCTCGCTCGTGTTGTCGGACATAGCCCGGAGTACCTCCCTCCCTCTGGTGGCTGGCGGACGTGGCGTCGTGCCGCGTGCACCGCGGGAGGGGCCCCGGGCCCGCCGTCAGCCGGGTCGGACGCCTCCTCGCGCCAGGGTGCACGCGCTCGGTTGATGTCGAGTCGGGCTGGGCGTGCTCAGCGTTGCTCCTCTGTCGTTCCCGTCGGTGCCGTGCAGGGAGCGGATGGAGCCGTCGGGCGCGGCCCTCACCGGGTCGTACCCGGTGCACCCGTCCCGCCGTCGGGAGCATCCGCTCTGGCTTCGAGCCACCGATCGACCGTGCGTCCGCGCCCAGCGCGGAGGACCTGGTCCTGTGGAGGAGCTCAGCCGGACTGCAGCGGGATACCGCCAACGGCGCGAGACAGCAGCTTGCAGTCCACAGGTTAGCCCGCGGAGCAGCTAGCTGTCAGCTGCGGTCATGCCGAAGACGCTGCGCCAGCCGGTCGGCAGGAGAAGCTCGAGGACGTCGTCGATGGTGACGACGCCGAGAAGGTGCTCGTCGCGATCGACGACGGGAAGGCCCGGGAGGTTGTAGTCCGACATCTTGCGGGCGATGGCATGGATGTCGGCATCGACACGGACGAAGACCGGGTCGGCCTCCCCGACATCACCGAGGCGCGAGTCCGCACGCGCCTTGAGCAGGCGCACGAGCGGCGCGCTCCCGGTCAGCCGCTTCTCCTCGTCAAGGGCGTAGACCGTCGTCAGCGTCTCGGGCGGGGCGTCGGCTCGCCGGACGGCGTCGAGCACGACGGCCACCGGGGTGTCGGCGGCGAGGGCGAGGAAGTCCGGGCTCATCAGCCCGCCGGCGGTCTCGGGGTTGTAGCTGAGCAGGGAGCGCACCATCGCCCGTTGCTTCGGCGGAAGCGCCTCGAGCAATGGCAGGCGCCGCTCCTGGTCGAGGTCGGCGATCAGATCGGCGGCGTCGTCGGGCGCCATCCGCGCCAGCAAGCGGGCCGCCTCGGCGTCGGGCTTGGAGGCGATGAACTCACGCTGGTGCTCGGCGTCGAGCTCCTCGAAGACGTCGGCCTCGAGCTCGCGGTCGACTCCGACCGCCTCGATGATCTCCTCGCCCTCCGCGTGCGATGCCGCCTCGACGAGGTCGGCGATCTGCGCCGGGCGGAGGCGGGCGAGCTTCCGATAGGGGATCCGCATCCGCGCCGTCGGGACGTGCGAGACGAACGGCTCGATGCTCGCCCAGTTGATGACGTTGCCGGGCTTGATCCGGTCCGCCAGCGGCTTCGGCAGCAGGCGGCGCAGGAGCGGCTTGCCGCTCGGGTCGACGGCGACCACCTGCCAGTGACCGTCGACGCAGGCCATCTCGATCTCGTTGGCGCGCACGAGGCGCGCGCCGACGACGTTGATGAGGTGGCGGGCGGACACGTCGCGTGCCAGCAGCCGCTCGCCGGCTCGGCGCTCGAAGCGGCCGAGATCGAGCGTCTCACCGGTCAGGCTCACCCTGCCGGCGGCGATCGACTCGACGCGGTCGATCGGGACGAACAGCTCGCGGTGCCCGATGCTCATCACCAGCCCCGAGAGGGGGGGATGGGGCTTACCGGCGGGACGGACGATCAGGTCCTCGACACGGCCGAGCCGCTCGCCGCGACGGTCGACGAGCGGGCTGCGGAGAATCGCGGAGAGATGCAGCAGCTGAGGGGTCGTGTGAGCCTGAAGGGTGGTGTGAGCGCCGTCGTCCGGCGGCCCCGGTCTCGGCACGTCGGCCAGTGTACCCACGGCGCCGGATGCCACGGCGCCGGATGCAGGCCGTCTCCCGGCCGAGGTAATCTGAGCGGACCCGGAGCGGCGCGGGCGGCCGGCGCCGGGAAACCCGTGACGTTCGGCCGCCGAGCGAGGCACGATGGGATTCCAGGTCTGCACCGGTGCCGTCATGAGCTGCACCTTCGGGATGGCGCCCTCGGTGCTCGACGTGCTTCCCGACACCGGGGTGTTCTGCCCGACGCCGGCGGCCAACATCGAGGACTCGATCCCGATCCTCAATATCGAGCCGTTCGGGATGTGCATGAGCGAGCTCAATCCGGAGGTGATCGCCGCCACCGCGGCGGCGCTCGGCGTGCTCACCCCGATGCCGTGCCTGCCGCTCGTCACCGACCCGTGGTTCCCCGGCGCGCCGACCGTGCTCATCGGCGGGCTGCCGGCGCTCGACGACGAGTCGATCTGCCTCTGCGACTGGGGCGGCGTGATCACGATCGAGGATCCCGGCCAGTTCGAGGTCCTCGTCGAGTGATCTGAGCGGCGCCGGCGCGTCGGCGTCATAGCGGGGAGCTCGTGGGGAAGCTGCGGCCGGTCGAGCTCGTGGCCTGGGAGGGCCCGTGGGCGCCGGAGGATCCCGACGCCAACTTCAAGGCGGACGTCGCCCTGTACGCCAAGCTCGACCCGATGTCGACGATCTCCCGGCTCGCCGAGGCGCTGCAGCTGCCCGATGGCGCGATCGCCCGCTACGTCCTGGCCAAGTGGGCCTCGGGCGGCAGCGGCGGCCTGCTCGAGCTGGGACCGACGATGGTGAAGCGCCTGTTCGAGCCGATCGAGAGAGCCGAGGCGGCGGATACCGACGAAGCCCGCCTCGACGCCTATGAGCAGCTACGCCAGATGATCTCCTGGCTGCGGCTGCCCCTCGAGGACCCGGAGCAGTCCGGCTACTGAGGATGACTGCCGGCGGGCATCGAACTTGCAGGGTCGGCCTGTTGATACAGCCGCGTGATTGGCTATCGGCGTGGAGCTTGCGAGCGCCCTCGACGACCTCTCGGACAGGCTCGCGCAGGCGCTCTCGGCCGGCCCGGCCGCGTTTGCCGACGGCGAGAGCCTGGTTCGGCTGAACACGCTTCGCTCGCGTCTCGAGGCGCTCGTCTGCCAGGCAACCGTGTCGTTCGAGGATTCGGGCGCCTATGCCGGCGACGCCGCCAAGACCGCCACCGCGTGGCTCGCCACCAAGACTCGCCTTCCCGAGCAGACGATTCGGCGCGACCTTCGCGTCGGGCGGGCGATGCGCGCACTGCCGCTCGCCGCCGAGGCCTTCTCTGCCGGCGTGCTCAGCAGCTCGCATCTGGCGCTGCTCGGCGCCGGCGCCCGCGGACGCTGCGCCGAGGCGCTCGTCGAGCACGAGCAGC
>DAHUZG010000206.1 GCA_027306715.1 Acidimicrobiaceae bacterium | reverse complement strand
GCGCCAGCAGTGTCGCCCGCTGCGCGGCGGGAAGGGCGAGATCGCCGACCGGCCGGGCAAGCACGAGGGGCCGTTGCTCGGACAGCCAGCCGATCGGGCCGGGGTACGAGACGAACGCCGAGGCGCTCGTCGTGTGGCGCTTGGCGACAAAGCGGGCGGAGTGGATCTCGTCGTTCATCACGACAAGGACGCCGAGCCCGCGGGCGGCGTCGCTCGCCGCCGTCGCCACGGAGGCGACGAGGTTGGCCGGACCGTCCCCTCCGGGAAGCGTCGGGTTCCGCATCGCCCCGGTGACGACCACCGGGCCGGCTTCTGCTGCCCCGAGCAGCTCGAGCAAGAACGCCGTCTCGTCGATGGTGTCGGTGCCCTGGGTGAGGACGACGCCGGCGACGCCCGAGGCAAAGGCACGGCTGGCCGCCAGCGCCGCCTCGGCGACGTCGCCCACCGAGAGCTGGGCGCCGGGGAGGCTGCGGAGCGCCTCCGGCTCGAGAGCGGCGAGCCGGCCGAGAGCGGGCACCGCAGCGACGAGGTCGTCAGCCTCGAGGCTGTGCGACACGCCGCCGCCGGCAGCCGCCCGGCCCATCGCGATGGTGCCTCCGAGCGAGAGGAGGCGCACCCGCGGCACGCCCAAAGTGTCAGGCATCGCGGCGCAGCTCAGGCTCTGCGGTAGGAGCGCACGGCGAGGGGCACGAACACGAGCAGGACGCCGGCCAGCCAGGCGGCGCTCTGCCAGGCGCCCTCGACGAGCGCCCCCCCGAGCGCGAGGTGGCGCATCTCGTCGATGACGATCGTCACGGGCTGGTTGTTGGCAAAGGCTTGCAGCCACCCGGGCATCGAGCTCACGGGCACGAAGGCGGCGCTGACGAAGGTGAGCGGGAAGAGCCAGATGAGCCCGAACGATCCGACCGACTCCTCGTCGCGGATCGCCAGGCCGACGTAGGCGCTCACCGTGCACACCGCCACTCCGAAGGCGAGACCGAGCAGCATCATCAGCACGCCGGGCAGGACGCCGTTCTCGAAGCGGAAGCCGACGGCGTAGCCGACGGCGAGGATGACAAGGAGCGTGACGAGCATCCGGAAGCTGTCGGCGACGAGGCGCCCGAGCAGCACGGCCGAGCGCGCCATCGGCATCGAGCGGAAGCGGTCGATGACGCCGCGCTGCATCTGGCGGGCGAGCGCGATCGCGGTTCCGAACGAGGCGAACGCCGCCGACTGGGCGATGATCCCGGGCATCAGGAAGTTGACGTACCCCCCCGGCACCTGCACCTGGATCGCACCGCCGAAGACGTAGCGGAACAGCAGCACGAACATCACCGGCTGGACGATGGCAAAGACGAGGAAGGCCGGATTGCGCGTCCAGATCTTCATGTCGCGGCGGGTGAGGTTCCAGGTGTCGGAGAGCGCCCGACCGAGCCTCTCGCGAAGCGGTGGCCCGGCCACGTCGACCGCCGCCAGCGCGACGGCGGTCATCGCGTGCCGTCCCGGCGGGTGACCCCGGCCTCGGCGCGCGGTCGGCGGCGCGAGCGCCTCTCGGCCGGGGCCGAGTCCGCTTCGGCACCGTGACCGGTGAGGGCGAGGAAGACGTCGTCGAGCGACGGCCGCCGGATGCCGAGACCTTCGGTGCGGATCCCCGCGGCGTCGAGCTGGCGCACCGTCAGCACGAGGCTCTCCGACCCCCGGCTGCCGACGCGGATGGCGACCCGGCCGTCTCCGGCCTCGACGGTCGGCTCGCCGTCGCCGAGGGAGGCGACGGCGTCCACGGCGGCGGCGAGGCGGCCGGGGTCGACGACGACGAACTCGACGACGTCGCCGCCGATGCGGCCCTTCAGCTGCTCGCCGGTGCCGGCGGCGATCACCCGCCCGTGGTCGATGACGACGATCTCGTCGGCGAGCTCGTCGGCCTCCTCGAGGTACTGGGTCGTGAGCAGCAAGGTGGTGCCCGCGGCGACGAGCTCACGGATCACCGCCCACATCCCGATCCTGCTGCGCGGGTCGAGACCGCTGGTCGGCTCGTCGAGGAAGAGCACCGCCGGACGGGCGACGAGGCTCGCCGCCAGATCGAGGCGGCGCTGCATGCCGCCCGAGTAGCCCTTGGCGGGCCGGTCGGCGGCGTCGGCGAGGTCGAAGAGGGCGAGCAGCTCGCCGGCGCGCCGGCGAGCCTCTGTCCGCCCGAGGTGGTACAGGCGCGCCATGATCTCGAGGTTCTCCCGCCCGGTGAGCTCCTCCTGGATGGCGGCGGACTGGCCGGCGAGGCCGATCAGCTCGCGTACCGCGGCAGCCGATCGGACGACGTCGCGGCCCTCGACGAGCGCCCTGCCACGGTCGGGCGCGAGCAGCGTCGTGAGGACCTTCACCGCCGTCGTCTTGCCGGCGCCGTTCGGGCCGAGCAGCCCGAGCACCCGCCCGCGCTCGACCGAGAAGTCGATGCCACGAAGCGCCTGCACCTCGCCGAAGGACTTGTGAAGGTCCTCGACGAGGATCGCCGGGCCGTCCCAGCCCGCTGGCTCACGATCGGGCACGCGCTGTCCCTCCTCTCACACTGGTCCCGTGTCCGCCGCTCAGCGCCCGGCGGCGTAGGCCTGCCCGGTGCGGGGGTCGGCCCCGGCGCAGAAGAAGCCGTGGCGGTCCACTCCGACGGCGCTCACCCGCCCGATCGAGAGCGGCGGAGACTCGACAAGGCGGTGCCCGCGCCGTCTCAGGTCCTCCAGCACCTCGCCGCCGAGCGAGGTCTCGACGACGAGCTCGCCGAGGGCGACATGGCGCGGGAAGAACGACGAGGGCAGGTGGTTGGTGTGCCAGTTGGCGGCGTCGATCGCCGCCTGCAGGTCGTAGCCGAGATCGAGGTGGTGCACGAGCAGGCTGATCGTCCACTGGTCCTGCTGGTCGCCGCCGGGGGTGCCGAAGGCGAGCACCGGCTTGCCGTCGCGAAGCGCCATCGCCGGGCTGAGCGTCGTGCGCGGTCGCTTGCCCGGGGCGATCGAGTTCGCCAGCCCCTCCTCGAGCCAGAACATCTGTGCCCGCGTGCCGAGGCAGAAGCCGAGCGAGGGGATGGTCGGCGACGCCTGCAGCCAGCCTCCGCTCGGCGTCGCCGAGACCATGTTGCCGAAGCGGTCGACGACGTCGAGGTGGCAGGTGTCGCGCTCGCGCTGGTCGCCGGCAAAGAGCCGGGCCTCGCCGGGATGGCGCCGGCTGCCGGGCTGCCGCGGGCCGGCCTGCTCCTGGCCGGCGGCGGCGCCGGCGGCGAGGCGGGCCGTGCCGCCGGCGACGAGGAGCGGGTCGACCAAAGCCCCCGGTGCGCCGGCACCGAGGCGAGCAAGGATCGACGGCAACTGTGGCGAGCGACCGCCCGGCTCGCCCGGGCGCAGCTCGAGGCTCGCCTCCTCGCCGACGAGACGGCGCCGCTCGGCGCAGTAGGCGGGGCCGAGCAGCTGCTCGAGCGGCACCTCGACACGGCGCGGATCGCCGTAGAAGGCCTCCCGGTCCGCCATCGCCAGCTTGGCGCACTCGGTGCTGACGTGGACGAGCTCGGAAACGGAGAGCTCGGCGAGGTCGTAACCCTCGAGCAGCCCGAGCTGTTGCAGCAGCACCGGACCCTGCCCCCAGGGCCCGGTCTTCAAGATCTCGACGTCGCGATAGGCACGCCGCACCGGCGCCTCGAGACCGCACCGCCAGGCGGCGAGATCGGCACCGGTGATGAGGCCGGCGTGCACGCCGAGCTCGTCGGCGACCGGCGCTGTGACGAAGGCGTCGATCGCCTCGGCGACGAAGCCCTCGTAGACCGCCCGCCGGGCAGCCTCGAGCTGGCCGCGGCCCGGGCCGCCGGCGCGGGACTCGGCGAGGATGCGCTCGTAGGTGGAGGCGAGCTGCTCGTTGCGAAGGCGCGACGACGGGGCGGGGACGCCGTGGTGCAGCCAGTGGGCCGATGTCGTCGGCCACGCCTCGGCCCAGCTGGCGGCGACCTCGCCGAGCACGCGCGAGAGCACCGGCAGGACCGGGAAGCCGTGGCGGGCGTAACCGATCGCCGGCGCCATCACCTCCTCGAGCGGCAGAGTGCCGAAGCGCTCGAGGACGGCGAACCACGCCCCGAGGGCGGCAGGCACGCAGGCGGCGAGGAGGCCGCTCCCGGGGACGAGCTCGAGGCCGAGATCGGCAAAGCGCTGCGTCGTCGCCGCCGCCGGCGCGACACCCTGGCCGTCGACGACGAAGGCCTCGTCCTCAAGGGCGGAGTAGCCGATCATCGGAGCTTCGCCGCCGGGGCCGTTCTGGTGCGGCTCGACGACCTCGAGCACAAAGCCCGCCGCGGCTGCGGCGTCAAAGGCGTTGCCGCCCCGCTCGAGGATCGACATCCCGCTGGCGACGGCCAGCCAGTGCGTCCCCGCCACCATCCCGAAGCTGCCGCGAAGCTCCGGGCGGGTCGTGAAGCCGGAGGGCAGGCGCCCGGTCATCGCCGGCCCCTGCGGGCCGGGACGGGGCGTGCACGACGACCTGACGCCCCGCAGAAGAGTCGCAGCCTCACGCCCGCAGGTTAGGTGATGAGGTGAGCGCAGCGACCACCTTGTCGAAGATGGTGTCGGCGTACCCGTGCAGCTGCGTGGTGGTGAGCAGCTGGACCGGGTGCGGCAGGTAGAGCACTTTGACGCCGGGCATGCCGAGCAGGCGGGCCTGCTCGATCGCCTCGTCGGTGAACGGCTCGGTGGCGATGCCGACCGAGGCGATGCCGCGGCTCTCGAGGCGGACGAGGTCGTGCACACTGCACGACGTGCACGAGCCTCAGTCGGCCAGGGCCTCGACGAGCAGCTCCGTGCGCCGGGCGAGCTGCTCGATCAGCTCGGCGGAGGCTGGCTTGGAGAAGATCTCCTTGGAGCAGCGAGAGACCGTCGCCCCCTCGCCGGCGAGCAGCGCCTCGAGCCGGTCGAGCAGCTCGGATCCGCGGTTCTTGGTGATGTCGAGGAGGGCGACCCGACGCCCGGCGACGCCGTCCGGGCGCGCCGCGAGCGGGCTGAGCGGGCGTACCCGGTCGTCGAAGGGACTGACGAAGGGGCCCTCGAGCGACCGGTGAGCCCGATCATCTGCGAGCGGCTGGCGGGTCATCGGATGGCGACCTCCCGGGAGACGACCTGCGAACCCATGCCGGTGCACGGGCCGAGCACCGCAGAGTACCGGCCCGCCTCACCGCCGGCGACGAGGAGGATGATGGACGCGGGAGAGGACCACTTCGACACCTCGGCGCCGGGCTCTGCGCGCTGTGCCGCAGGGGTCGTCTCTCCCCACCTGAGCTCAGCCGCCGGGCGGTGGACCGCCGCGAACATCTCCTCGCGAAGGCGCGCCTTGGACCATCCGGCCTGACGGAACATCGCCACATGCTCCGGGCAGATGATGAACACCGAAGGCTCGGTGAGCGGCCACCAGTTGGTGCTCCACTGGCTCGCCGCCGCCCAGGCGAGCACCCGCGCCAGCTCGCCGGCGCTGCGGCTGCGATGGTCGGAGATCGACAGCGGGGCATCACTCCCGATCAGCGTGACGGCGGACTGCGCCGCCTCGAAGCCGCGCTCGACGTGCAACGGCTCCCACGGGCTCATTTCCTCGGCTTCGGCGATGCAGAAGCCGAGCTTGCCCGGATGGCCGAGGGTCGAGCGGTCGAGACTGCCCGGAGCGCCGCCGCCGGTGAGGGTGACGACGAGCCGCAGCGCTCGGCCGATCGTGAGGTTCGCACGGAACCCGGGCCCAAGCGCCCCCATCCCGCTGTTCAGGCCGATCTCGTGGCGGACCGGTCCGTTGACGACGACGAGCTGGCCGGCGGGCTGGGTCGTCACCGCCTGACCGTGCAGGTTGAAGGCGGGATCGAGGGCGGCTTCGGCGGCGGCAAGCACGACGGGGAAGTACTCGGGGCGGCAGCCGGCGAGCACCGAGCA
This sequence comes from Acidimicrobiaceae bacterium, assembly GCA_027306715.1. GTDB lineage: Bacteria > Actinomycetota > Acidimicrobiia > Acidimicrobiales > Bog-793 > DAHUZG01. The sequence continues at coordinate 8,839 of DAHUZG010000206.1, read as the reverse complement.
GGCGGCGAGGCGGGCAAGCGTCAGCTCGGCCATCACCGGCGGGACGATGCCGAGCACCTCGTCGGGGTCGCGCCCGGCAAGCATCGCCTCGACGCGCTCGGGCGTCGGCGGGACGACCGGTAAGCCGTCGGTAAAGCCGCGCTCGAACATCTCCTCGGCCTCGTCGAGGCCGGGGCCGGGACCCATTGCCGCGACGAGGGCGGGGTCGAGCGTCGACTTCGAGCTGCAGCCAGGCTTGTGCCGGGGCTCCTCGGCGTCCGGCCGGGCCAGGTCGGCTCCGACGAGCTCACCCGCGCGCGCCAGCAGCTGCTCGACAGCCGGCTGGTCCCATCCGGTGACCCGCCCGGCGATGGCGCCACCGCGCTCGAGCAGCACCACCGTCGGCACCGACTCGAGCTCAAAGGCGCGGGAGGCCTCGTAGGGCGGCTCCTCGGCGAGGACGGGCGCCGTCCAGCGGTGGCGCCGGGCGGTGCGGACGGCGATCTCGAGCGGGTCCTCGAAGACGGCATAGGCGCCGAGGCCCGTGCCGAGCCACTGACCGGCGAGGGGCCCGAGCCGGCGCAGGGCCAGCGCCGAGGTCGGGCATTCCTCGGAGACAAAGAGGAGCAGCGCCGGCGCCTCCTCGGCGATCCGGCCGAGAGGGAGCGGGCCGCCGATCCCGGCAAGCTCGGCGTCGCTCGTGCCGCTCGGCAGCACCGCCGCCGGCGTTGACGGCGCGGACGGCGTGGACGGCGTGGACGGCGTGGACGGCGTGAGCGGCGTGGGCCGCGCGGACGGCGTGGACGGCGCGGACCCGGGCCCGTCGAGTCCGTCGTCTGTGCCGGCCGTGTGCGTGCTCGACGTCGGAGGCTCCTTTCGCGCCGATCGCCGCCACCCGCGCGCCGGCCGTGAGTCGCGGCGTCGAATCGTAGGGCGACGTCGCCACGGGGCGCTCAGCGGGTCAGGCAGGCGGGAAGGAGGCTTGGCTGATGGCGCTCTCGGCCAGCCCCGTACCGGCGATGCAGCCGGCTCCGGAGCTGACCTTGACGAGGAAGAAATAGGTTCCCACGGCGCTCTCGGTCAAGATCGGCGACGTCTGCGCCTCGGCGATGTCGAGGATGCCCCAGCAGTTGCTGTCGTTGGCGGCGAGCGCGGTGAGGATGATCGCGTTGGCGTTCACCGCGAACACGCTGACGACATGCGGTCCGGTCGACGGTTGCCGCAGGCCGTTGCCGGCGCTCACGTAGTCGACGCCGCTGCCGAGCTGTTCGACCGACGAAGCTGTCGAGCCCCCCTCGATCCCTTCGAAGCTGGCGTTGTTCGAGGTGAAGAAGGTGATCGAGGACGTGAGCGACGTCTTCAGGTTCGACTGGGCAGCTTGATCCTCGCCGCCCCGCGTGAGATCGAGGAACGTCGGGATGGCGATGGCGAGAAGCAGGCCGAGGATGAGCAGCACGACCAGCAGCTCGATGAGGGTGAACCCGGAGTCCGGCGGTGCGTCCTCTGCCACCCCGTGTGCCGCTTCCCCCGACGACCCGGTGGTGGCGCGACGGCGGGGCGAACCGGTGCCGTGCTGCGGGCACGCTCTTGTCGTCAAGCACTGCGGAGCCACGGCGGCCTCCATCCACGGCAGCGGCGCCGATCGCCTCGGGCCCGTCTCGTGACCGATCCCCGACGGCTCCTGCGAGCCAGCTGCACGCCATGAGCAGTCAACCACACTGTGCGCGCCTTCCACCACGGAACGAGTTGGCGCTTCGCGATCGGCGGTGGCGCAAACGCGCCGGGTGGGTCAGGCCCGATCTCGCCGTCGCTACCTTGTCGTCGGCCTGTCGTCGGCTCGGCGCCCGGTGGGGCGTTGATGGCCTGAGGAGTCCTGCTCAGGGCGAAATGGCGCCGATGGACCCGGTCACAACCGGCGTCCTTGTCGCCAAGTTCGTGCCCTCATGACACGGCGGCATGCCCGGCGGGCAGCGCAGGTGGACCGCCGAGGAGGCGTGCTGTCGTGACGGCGGTGCTCAGGCACCGTCGAGCATGAGCCCGGCGTGACGGGCGAGCACGTCGAAGTCGGTGTCGGCATGGAGGAGGGTGAGGCGAGTTCGGATGGCGTGGGCGGCGATCAGGCAGTCGATCAGCTTGCGAACGGTCTCACCGCGGCGTCGACAGGTCCGATACAGCGTCGCAGCGTCCTCGTAGTCGGTCGGCAGCGTCGGGACGACCGAGGCGCGCCCGAGCAGGCCGCGGAGGTCGTGGAGGTGCCGCTCGTCGCGGGCTCCGGACAGCACCTCCATCCGGACCGGGTGGCAGATGGCGATCTGGTCGGCAAGCAGCTCGTCGACCCGGTTGCACGTGGGGCTGCCGGTGTCGCGCAGGAACTCCACCCATGCCGAGGTGTCGACGAGGATCACCCGACGCGACCGGCGCGGAACTCCTCGAGGTCGCCTTCCCATCCCGCCCCACGCAGCTGGCGGGCCTGGTCGAGGTCCAGTGCCTCTGCTGCCACGGTCCGAAGGGCGAAGTTGACCGCCTCCCGCTTGCTCGAGAGATGGTAGCGACGCATGACCGTGTCGCAGGCCGTGTCGTCGAGATCGATGTTGGTACGTGCCATACACCAAACGTACACCATCGGTCTGGTGGGGCCGCAGTCGCGACCGGCTCAAAGCCCGACCTCCGGCGGTCGCGCGGCCGGGGGCGCCCGCCGCTGGCGATGAGAGCGACTGCGCCCGACATCTCGACCCGGCCGATCAGCGGGCGTCGTCCCGTGACGGTCCACTCAGCTGAGCTCTTGGCGTCGGCATCCGATCGAGACCCGATGAGAGACCTTTTGTGACAGCGCCCTCGAGCTTCAGAGCGACCTCGTGCCGGCCGCATGGATCGGACCCCTCCTCGTTCCCGGCTCGTTCGAGGTGCGCATGACCGCGCCGCAGGCATCTCGACGCCTACGCGCGCATCTTCTTTCCCTTCGAAGGCACGGACCTCGACGTATCTGATCTTCAAGATCGCTGTCGGTGCTCGGATGGACCACACCGTCTGTTCGCACCCCCGAGCAGGCGGACCGGCGGAACCCCAGTTTTGCTCGGGTAACGGACGGGTGCTACCGTCGACTGCACGACGTCGAGTGGTCCTGGTCTCTCGACGCGCTGGTGCTCGGGGGCCGGATCCGGTCCGTGGAGGTTTGGCCTTGAGCACGTTCGCATCAGGACACCGGCGACCGGGCGGCGCCCGCCGAGGTCGGCGCCGCGGTTTCTTCGCGTGGGCCGTGCTGCTCGTCGCCGGATCGTCCGTCGTGGTCCCGATCGCGATTGCGGGTCCCGCCGACGCGAGCGGCAACGTCGACTTCGTCGGGCACTGGACGGTCACCGCCGGCGGCTTCACGGTCCTCAGCGAGGACGCCTCGGGGTCCTTCACCGCGACGTCGGACTACGGGCCGAGCTACGTCATCGTCAATGGGATGGTGAGCGGCAGCAGCTACACCTTTGAGATCGACGCCGGGTCGAGCTACGTCTCGTACAACTCGGGCACGATAACCGGCAACACCCTCTCCGGGTCGTTCTACGACACCAACGGCACCGTCGAGAGCTATACGGGATATCGCGATTCGAGCATCCCGAGCGTGACCTCGCTGAGCTGTGCTGCGTTGCCGGGCTCGACCGGAACCGGCGCAGCGGCGCTCCAGAGCTGTACGACCACCGTCACCGAGGCGGTGACACCACCCGACGCCACACCGACCGGATCTGTCACCTTCAGCGCCACCTCTGGGACGCTCGGGAGCCCGAGCTGCCCGCTCGCCGGTGGAGCGCTCGGCTCGGCATCCTGCTCGGTGACCTACCAGCCGCTCCCGCCCGCGTCGACGGGCGGGAGCGTGCCCCCGCCGGTCGTCACCGCCGCTTACGGTGGGGACTCGGCCTTCCGGGCCTCGTCGGGCACCGCCACGGTGGTGACCGGCGCCCTTGCGATCACGACCACGAGCCTGCCGGCGGCCTCGGGGGCCCCCTACAGCGCGACGCTGCAGGCGACTGGTGGCACTCCCTCCTACGTCTGGTCGATCTCCTCGGGCTCGCTGCCGGCGGGCCTGAGCCTCGACGCCTCGACCGGCGTCATCTCGGGCACGCCGACCGCTACGAGCACCGCCAACTTCGTCGTCCAGGTCGCCGACTCGAGCTCACCGCCGGCGACGGCGACGGCGTCGCTGTCGATCGACGTGCAGGCACTCACGATCACACCGGCGAACCTCCCACCATTTGTCGTGGGTGACCAGTACTCGGTGACACTTAGCGCGAGCGGTGGGACCGGCCCCTATACCTGGTCGCAGACTGCGGGCTCGCTACCGAAGGGTCTCAACCTCGACAACGCGAGCGGGGTGATCTCGGGCATGCCCTCGGGCACGGCGTCGTCCACCTTCGGCGTCCAGGCGGCCGACAACTCCTCGCCGGCATTGAAGGGCTCGGCGTCGCTCACCATCGCGCCGCTCGAGGTCACCTCGATCACGCGGACCACCCCGCCCGTGGGCACAGGCGCGCCGGCGCCCGCGGCGTCGGGCTCCGGCACAGGACTGGTCCTCGGCGGCGACCTCACCTTGCCGGGGGGGCCGTCGAGCCCGCCCACTACCGCGAGCCCCACGCCGGCAGGACCGGCGGAAGGCGGGACCGCCATCACCATCGCCGGTAGCGGGTTCACGACGGCCACAGCGGTCTCCTTCGTCCTGCCCGGTGGGAACGGAACCGTCGCTGCGACGTCGTTCACCGTGGTCTCGGACACCGAGATCACCGCCGTCACCCCGGCGATCCCCGAGGCGGACTTCTCGGGCACGAGCCTGCTCGTCGACGTGGTCGTGAGCGCACCCGGGCCCAGCTCGGCGGGCATCACGAGCCCGGTGGTGACCGCGGACCAGTTCAGCTTCAACCTGCCGCTCGTCACCTCGGTCGTCGATCCGATCGGCCCGATCTCGGGCGGCAACACGATCAAGATCCTCGGGACCGGCTTCGAGAACGACAGCGCGGTCGCCTTCGACTTCACAAAGACGCCGACGGGCGATCAGACGACGCCGGTGCTCGACTCCGGACCGCCGCTGACGTGCCCTGCGAAGATCGGCGGCAACCCCCCGGGCTACCCGCCGTCGTCGCTCCTCTCGACGACGGTCCCAGCCCTCGACGTCGTCGTCGTCTCCAGTAGCGAGATCGACGTCACGGTGCCGAACGTGAGCAGGCAGCTCCCCGTAACGCCGGCCGGGAGCAGCGGCTCGGGACTGACCTTGGACCCGTTGACGCAGTACCTGCTCGGGCTCGGCACCGAGACGATCGTGTCGGACGTCGTGGTGAGCGAGGCCGCGATCACGAGCAAGACGAGCTGCCGTGACCACTACACCTTCGACCAGGTCGGGGTGACCAAGCTGAGCTCGACCATCGGACCTGCCAAGGGGGGTCGCTCGCTCACCGTCACCGGCGTCGGGCTCTGGGACACCGGAAGCGTCCTTTTCAAGGTCAAGGGCGGACCGACCAGCGGCGCGCAGGTCTCGGTGCTCCCGCCCTTCGGCTCGATGTCGAACATCTCGTTGACCGTCACGACGCCCAGCGTGCTCGCACTGCTGGCCCCGGGCCAGGAGTCGCTCACCGCCGACCTGCTCGTCGGAACCGGGAGCGGGGGCGGCGCGACGAGCCCTGCGAACCCCCATGACGTCTACACCTTCGAGCGAGCCGCGGTCACCGGCGTCAGCCTCGCCCCGGGCCCGTCGGGCGCAGGCCCGACAGGTGCGGGTCACACCGGGGCGCCCGCCGCGTCGCCGCCGCTGGTGTCGGCTGCCGGCGGCGGCAAGGTCCTCGTGACGGGATGGGGGTTCACCGGGGCGACGTCGGTCGTTCTCGTGGGCCCCGGTGGCAAGCACGTCTCGGTCGGGCCGGGTCGGGCCGGCTTTGCCGTCAACTCCGACGACGAGATCACCCTCACCACTCCCCGGGTCGTGTCGCTGCTCGGCTCGTCGCACGCAGTGACCTTCGATGTCGTCGTCCATGTCGCGGGCGTGACAACGCCGACGGTCCTCGCCGACCGGCTACAGGCTGTCGGGGGCCCGGTGGTCGCGTCGCTCAGCCCGTCGTTCGCTCCCGCCCTCGGCGGGACGAAGGTCACGGTGTCGGGCTCGGGCCTGTCCGGGGTGACCGCGGCGAGCTTCGTGCTCGCCAGCGGGGCGTCGGTAACAGCGACCGCCGTCAAGGCGTCGTCCTCGGGCACCTCGCTCACCCTCGTGACGGCCAAGGTGCCGAGTGCGCTCATGCCGGCCTCCGGGCCGCTCGAGACCCATCTCGTCGTCACCGCCGCCGGGCCCCTGTCGAGCCCGGACAGCGGTGTCGGCTCCCAGCTCAGCTTCGAGCCGCTCGCTGTGACGGCGATCTCGCCCACCCACGGCCCCGCTACCGGCGGGACCCCGCTCGTCGTCACCGGCACGGGCGTCCCCAGCTCGGGCACCGTCTCGGTCAGCTTCGTGCCCCGGCCGGCGTCGCCGGGGGCTCCGATCGCCTCGGGCGCCAAGACCGTCGTGGTCGGGCACCTCACGGCCACCGCAGCTGCCGGCAGTCCGGACTCCACCATCACGTTGAGGACACCGCCGCTGTCCGCGGCGGGGGCGACCGCGACCAAGGCCCCGACCTACGAGGTGGAGATCACGGCGGGGACTGCGACGAGCAAGCCCGTCACGGCCGATCGCTTCAGCCTCGACCCCGTCGTGGTGAGCAAGGTCTCGCCGCCGTCGGGGCCGATGACCGGCACGACGCTCGTGACGATCTCCGGATCGGGGTTCACCCCCGGCGCCAAGGTTGATTTCGTGCTCGCGAGCCCGCGTGCCACGGTCCGGGCGTCGAACGTCACCGTCAAGTCCTCGACCAAGATCACCGCCGAGGTGCCCGACGTCTCGCGGTACTCGACCGCCCTTGACGTGAAGAGCGACGTCGTGGTCACAGCGGCCGCGGGCACGAGCAAGCTGCAGACCTCCGACCGCTACGACTTCCAGCGTCTCGCGGTGACCCAGCTCAGCCCGGTTGGCGGACCTCTCGACGGTGGGACGACGGTGACCGTTACCGGCACCGGCTTCTCCAGCACCTCGACGGTCACCTTCGTGCCGATCCAGCCGGATGGCACCAGCTACGGGGCGCACCTGCTCGCGCCGAATGTCGCGTTCGTCTCGTCGTCCGAGCTCGTCGTGACCACCCCGAGCCTCGCGGCCTTCGCCTCTCCGCTCACCGGCAGCGTCACCGCCGATCTCCTCGTGACGGTGGACTCGGCTACCTCGGCGCCGACGTCCGCCGACCGCTTCACCTTCTCGCCGTCAGGGATCTCGAAGGTCGTGCCGTCGTCGACCGCGACACCCGGCCAGAACGCCATCACGGTCACAGGGTGGGGTCTCTCCGGCGTTGTCGGGGTGAGCTTCGAGCCCGTCTCGGGAGGCACGCCGATCTCCGCGACCGCCTGGCTGCCCGTCCCCGGCACGGCTGCAGGAACCGAGCTGTCGGTCTACACGCCGGAGGTGACGGGCCTTGTCGCTCCGTCTGACCTGCCGCTCGTGACTGATCTGGTCGTGACGACCGGATCGACGACGACACCGACGTCATCTGCTGACCACTACGTCTTCGCCGACATCGGCGTCACAGCGGTCTCGGTTCCCGACGGACCGGTCACTGGCGGCACGACGATCGACGTGTCGGGCTTCGGCTTCACTCCACAGACGTCGGTCTCGTTCGTCCCGACCGACGGTGCCGCTGCGATCCGCGCGTCGTCGGTCATCTTCGACTCCGCGAACCAGCTCACGGTCACGTCCCCGGACGCGACGGCGTCGCTGGCGGGAAGCCAGGCGTCGATGCTGAGCGACGTCGTCGCCAAAGGCCCCGACGGGGCCGCAGCGGCCGGCACGACCGCGACGAGCGCGACGACGAGCGCGGACCGCTTCACCTTCGCCCGCTCGGGGGTGCGCTCGATCACTCCGGCAAGCGGTCTCGTCGCCGGCGGCGGTCTGTTCACGGTCACGGGCTGGGGCCTTGGCGCCGCGAGCGCGGTCGAGCTCATCTCGGGGAGCCACGTCCTTCTGGCGACGCTCGCCGGGGAGCTCACGCCCGGTATCAGCTTCATGGCGCGGGCTCCGGACGCGTCCGGCATCGCCGGCGCCGGATCGCTGGCGGCGACAGTGCGGGTGGTGGTCGGGCCGGTCGCGACGTTCAGCGATCCCCACGTGGCCTACACCTTCGGGGCTCCCGGCGTCGGCGGCGTCCTTCCCGCCACCGGACCGGCCACCGGCGGCACCGTCGTGGACTTAAGCGGGAGCTACCTCGCCGACGCGACCAAGGTCGAGTTCGTCGTCGGATCGAAGAGCGATGTCGGAACCGGGCTCAAGCACCTCGCCGGCGGCACGCTCAGCGTCACGCTCCCGAACGCGACCGCGCTCGTCCCCTCGGGCCAGTCCTCAGCCAAGGCGACGGTGGTGGTGCTCGCCGGATCGAGGTCGAGCACGAGCTCGGTGACCTTCACCATCACCGCAAGCTGAGGCCCGGGCTGGCGCGAAGCGAGCGCGAGAGCCTGCAGCTGCTCGGTGGGCGAGCGGTGTTGTGGCCCGAAAGCAGTCCGGCCGGTGGGGTCCGCCTCGCCGGCCGCTCGTCTACCTGGTGGGGCCGGTGGGGATCGAACCCACGACCCAGGGATTATGAGTGCCTTCTCGTCAGTTCTACGGCTCGTCAACGGTTGCCGATATGTGCCTCTAGCAGGGTGTTCAGTCTCACAGTTGCCTACCGCTCGCGCCTATTTGCTTGGAGTTGTAGTCCGGGTGTAGTCCGATGTCGGAGCGTTGCCGGCCTAGCGCGGTGGCTCGTTCCGCTCCCCGGCTGCC
>DAHUZG010000001.1 GCA_027306715.1 Acidimicrobiaceae bacterium | reverse complement strand
CGTTCCCCGGTGGCGGCGATCGCCAGCAGGCCGAGCACGATCGCCGCGCCGGCGACGCTGGCGGCGACGCCGGCTCCGAGTCCCGGAGCAGTGTAGGTAAAGAGCACCTCGCTGTGGCCGCGTGGGAGGCTGACCGATTGCACGAGGCCGTTGCGGGCGATGGGGAGAGGCCGGATCGTGCCGCCGACGTCGAGCGTGGCGTGCCAGCCGGGCAGATCGGCGACGCTTCGAACGAGCGTCACCGGCGAGCCGGTCCAGACCTCGACGGTGGACTGGCCCGACCACGGCGAGCCCGGCGAGACCTCGATCCGGCCGAGCCGGGCCTGTGAGACGGGCACCGCGGTCGGCGCTGGGAGAGGCCGCGCCGGGGCACCCGCGGGGCGCGCCGGCAGGCCCGCGGTTGCTGCCTCGCTGATCGGGTGGAGCGTGTACAGACCGGTCGCTCTCGTGTCGCGGTAGGCGGTGTACGGCCCGATCGTTCCCTCGGGAATCCAGTGCGGTGCCGCGACGGCGCCGGCGAGCTCACCGTCGAGGGTGACCTGTGGCCCGCGCGCCGGGCGGACGGTAGGCGCCGAGAGCGCGAGCGAGCCGGCTGTGAGGCGCAACGAGAGCCCGGCGGCGGCGACCGCCGGGCGGAAGTGCAGAGTCACTGATCCGTCGCCGATGACCGGCGATCCCACCGGGTCGAGCAGATGTCCGCCGCTCCCGAGCAACCGCAGGTGAGCAGCGGCGGCCACCAGACGGGGAATGGCTGCGCCGGTGGAGCCCGCCGCCCGCCGGGCGCCCGGCGCGCCGGCGGCGCCCTCGGTCGTCGACGGTGCTCTCGGCGCCGCCAGCGCTCCCCGCGAGCGCGACCCGCCGGCTGGCGCCAGCGAGAGGGTGATCGAGGCGACCTCGATGGTGCCGCCGAACAGGCGCGTCGCCGGGGCGTCGGCGCCGACGTGCCACCGGGCAGTCTCCGTGGCGCCGCTTCCGGTCGGTCCAACGAAGTCGCTCCGCACGGCGAGCAGCGTTCGGACGTCGAGGGAATCGAAGGTCGTCCCGGCAAAGGCCGCAGGCGAGGCAACGTCCTGGCCGTGGGTACCCGTTGCAGCTTGGTACGGCGCCCAGAGCAGCGAGCCATAGCCTTGCGCCGAGGCGATCCCGAGCAGCGCGTTGAGGTCGGGCGCGCCGAGCGCGTCGAGCGCCGCGCCGCCGCTGCGCGCCGCATCGACGATGACGAAGCGCCCTCCGTCCACGACACGTTTGAGTGCCGCCGCGAGCGGGCTCGGCTGCCCGAGCGCGGCGGATCGCAGCGGCGCGAACGAGCTCTGGTCGGCAGTGAACAGCAGCAGATCGCAGGAGACGAGCACGACGAGCAGCCGGCACCTGCCCGTGCAGCTCAGGCGGGCGGAGCCGAGAGCGAGGACGAGGCCGAGAACCGCCAACCCCGCCGTGAGGGCGAGATAGGGGGCGACACGCCCTACCGACCAGGGCCCGACGCCGTGACCGGCGAGTGCCCGCGCCACCGGGACGCCGCCCAGAGCGACGACGGCGACGAGGGTGAGGATCGCGAGCGGCACGGCCGCCGCGGCCGCCCGTGTCCCTGGCGGCGCGCCGTCTGCACCGTCTCGACCGCTGCCGGCCCTCCCGGCCGGGGGGTTCGAGCACGGATCCCCGCCGGGTGACCCCCAGGCACTGTCCACCGCCCGCGATCCGGGCTCCCCGGCACCCCGGCTTGCCGTCACCGCCCCGACCCCGACTCCGACCCGGGCCCCGACTCCGACCGCGGCGCGCCGGCGGGAGATCAGCCGGGCGAGGGCGCCGGTACCGGGTTCGGCGGTCACCGAGCCCGGAGAGACGAGCTCGGCGGCGAAGTAGGCGAGCAGCACCGCCGTCGCCAGGGAGTAGAGAAGCACTGCGCGGGAGGGCAACCTGCTGGCCCCGATCACCGGGAGGTGGACGAGAAGGTGGGCGACGCCGGTGCGGCCGCCCGTGGCGACGAGCAGCCCGACCGCCCCGACCGCGTACCAGACACGCCACCGGGAAGCGCCGCGGCGCCTTCTGCACGCGGCAAGCCCGGCGGCGCCCATCCGGGCGGCGATACCGGTGTAGGCATCGATC
>DAHUZG010000204.1 GCA_027306715.1 Acidimicrobiaceae bacterium | reverse complement strand
GAGCATGACGTCAGCAGCGCGCGAGATGAGGTCGGAGCTGTTCGACAGGGCCACCGCCGAGAGCGTCCTCACCGAGCAGGGAGCCACGAACATCGCCTCGACGGGGTAGGACCCGGAGGCGATCGAGGCTCCGACAGCCTTCACCGGGTGCACGACGTCGGCGAGCCCGGCGAGATCCTTGACGCTCATGTCGAGCTCGTGGCGGATCGTCACGGCACCGGCTTGGGAGACGACGAGGTGGATCTCGAGCTCGAGCTCGGAGCGCAACAGCTCGAGCAGCCGGAGGCCGTAGATCGATCCGCTGGCGCCGGTGACCGCCACCGTCACGCGCCGGCGCGCCGCCCCGGTGATCACGGCAGCACGGCGGCGATCTCGGCGGCGGCCCTCCGCGTCGCTGCAACGATCCCGCCGCGAAGGAGCGGCGTCAGCCGCGAGAGCGGGACCGAGCTCGATACGGCGGCGACGACACGTCCGGCGCGGTCGTGCACGGCGACGCCGGCCGAGCCGACGCCGTCCTCGCTCTCGCCCGAGCTCTCGGCATACCCCTCGGCCCGGATCCGCGCCAGCTCGGCGAACAGCCGCGAGCGCGACGTCACCGAATGCCGGGTCATCGAGGGCAGGTCGATCGAGGGATAGAGCTCGAGCAGCCGGCTGTCCTCGAGATGGGCGAGGTAGGCCTTGCCGACCGAGGTGCAGTGCGCCCACATCGTGACCCCGCGGCGCGACGAGACTCGCAGCGCCTTCTCGCTCTCGACAGCGTCGATGAAGCTGACCTGGTTGCCCTCCGGCACGGCGAGATGAACCGTCTCCCCCGTCTCGTCACGGAGCCGCACGAGGTGCTCGTGGGCGAGGGTACGAAGGTCCAGGCTCTGCACCGCCTTGAGCCCGAGGCGGACGAGGACCGGTCCCGCGGCGTAGACCTTGCTCGCCGGATCCTGGCGAACAAAGCCGTGGTGCGACAGCATGGCGAGGAGCCGGTGCGCCGTCGACACCGCAGTGCCGAGCTCCACGCTCGCCTCCGAGACGCGGATCTGGCCGCGCTGGCCGAGCAGCAGCAGCAGCCGCAGCACGTTGTCGACAGACTCGATGGGGTAGGCGGGTCCGCCACTGCCCGGCGAGGAGAGGCGCTCTGCGGGGCGATCCGCTGCATCGAATCCGTCGGTCCCATCCGCCTCGATGCGGGCGGCGCGCTGCAGGCGAGACGCCACCTAGGAGTCGCCCGCCTTGGCGAGCACCGGCGAGCGCGCCAGGAGATCGTCGAGGCGAGCCGCCAGCTCGGGAGTCGGCGGCACCATCGGCAGGCGATGCTCGTCGGTCGCCAGCAGTCCGAGCCGCCACATCAGGTACTTGATCGGGATCGGGTTGATGTCCCAGAACACCGCCTCGTTCAGCTCGGCGAGCTCGTAGTGCAGCCGGCGCCCCTCGGCGAGGTCGCCGGAATCGACGGCCTTCCAGAGATCGGCGACCGCCGAGGGCACGAGGTTGCCGACGGCGTTCATCATGCCGCACGCCCCGATCGCCAGCATCGGGAAGGACATCTCCTCGAGGCCGACGAAGAGGCGGAAATCCGTCCCGAGCGCCTCGATGACCTTGGTCACGAGGCCGAGGTCGCTCGAGGCGTGCTTCATCCCGACGAAGTTGGGCGAGGACTTCGCGATCGCAACGATGCTCGCCAGCTCGAGCGACACCGCCGCCCTGCCGGGGATGTGATAGGCGAGCACCGGAAGCTCTGTCGATGCGCACACTGCCCGGAAGTACTCGACGAGCCCGCGCTGCGGCGGGCGGATGTAGTACGGCGTCACGACGAGCAGCGCAGCAGCCCCCGCCTGCTCGGCGTGGGCGCAGAGCTCGAGGGTGTCGGCAAGCGTCTGACATCCGGTGGCGGCGACCACCGGGCCGCCGCCTGCGGACCCGAGAGCCGCCTCGAGCAGCTCACGGCGCTCGCCGGCGCTGAGCAGGCTCGGCTCCCCCGTCGTGCCGGTGACGACGACGCCCTGGCTGCCGCCGGCGAACTGCCTGCGGACAAGGGCTGCAAAGCAGCCGAGATCGACCCTGCCGTCGCCGATCGGCGTGACGACAGGGGTGTAGCTGCCCTTCAGGAGCGATCCCTCGAGCCTCATCATCGGGCCACATCCTCGTCGATGCCGCTGATCGCCGGCAACACTGCGCCACCGCGCCCGCCCGGCGCGGCCAACCGGTGGGCGGGAGCGAGCGGCAGCTCGCCCGATCTCATCTCGATCAGCTACCGACGGTCGATCAGCTGCCGGCGGGCTCCACGGCTCGACGGTTCGTCTGCCAGCCGGGGTGCGAGCCGATGAGGAGCGGCGCTTGTTTCAGATCCTCCTGCCACAGCAGCGAGTCGATCGCCAGATGGAAGGGGCTGTCCTGGATCGTGAGCTCGCAGACATCTCCAAAGTCGTGAGAATTGTGGTGGTGAACGGCCCAACCCGGTGCCGACAGCATGAGGTCGCCCGCCTTCCACTCGAAGCGCTTGCCCTCGACGATCGAGTATCCCTCGCCCTTGAAGAAGTAGTTGATCGCGGCTGCGGTGTGGCGGTGCGGGCGGTCGTGGATGCCGGCGGGACGAATCGTCATCGTGGCGAAGAACGAGTGGCTCGTCCCGTTGGTCCTTCCCGTCGCCGGGTTGAACAGCAGGTACAGGCGCCGCCCGCGATAGTCCGGCCCGAGGGCGTGGAGGCGCAGCAATTGCTCCTCAACGAGTCGCCACGGCCAGACAAGCGCCGGGGACGGCTGCACCGGTGGGTTGACGAGACGCTCGTAGCACATCAGCCAGATGTCGCGACCGTCCTCGTCGAGAAGCGAGAACAGCTCGTCGAACCCTTCGGGCATGGCGTTCGCCCGCTCGTCGCCACCCTCGGCGTCTCTCAGGCTCGAGACAACCCGCCCGGACGGCGGGTCGAGCTCGACATAGTGGACGTTCAGCTTCTCGAGCAGGGCGGCGTTCGAATAGGCGAGCCGAACCTGGACCTGGTCGGTGTCGTTGCGGTGGAAGTACGTCGCCATCGACGGCGTGTTCCAGACGTCGAAGCGCTCGAAGCGCCGAGCGTGGCCGTCGACCACCACCTCGCCGGAGCCGGCGATGCCGAACACGACCTGGCTCGAGTTGTGCCGCATCGGGGTCGTCGCCTCTCCGGGTCGCAGCACCTCGAGGGTGACGCGGATGCCCGGCGCTAGCCCGAGGCCCGGCTGACTGCTGCGGGGATGGCAGATGATCGAGCGGCGGTCGTCCGCGCCGCCGTCGAGATCGAGCAGGCGCCCCGCCTCGTCTTCGAGCGTCTGGCGAGCGACGACGAAGCTCGGCCACAGCTCCGCAGCAGGACTGGAGTCGGCGATCGGCCGGAACAGGGCCGGCTGTGCGCTGTCGTCCGCCGGGTCCCGCAGCAGCGCGCCTCGCCCCACCGTCATCACGTCCGGAACGGTCTCGATGTGCGACATCGTTCGCTGCTCCTCCTCGGGCCCGACGACGTCGGGGGACGACCTGCGAGACTTTCGGAGCAACCCCAGCGACGCCGCAGTCGCTATTCCAACGTGCAGAATTGTATTCTAGATTCGCGCGGCCTGTCAAGTCGCAGAGGCCCGTCGAGAGCTGCTGGCGGGCCGCTCCGAAGGCCGCACGAGCCGCTCCCACCCCTGCGCTCGTCGGCCCCGACAGAGGAGATCCCGATGGCCTTCGGAGGCAACGAGCACGAGCGCGAGCGCTGGAACCACCCCGGCTTCGCGAGCGGCTGGAGGCGGCGCGAGGGCCTGAGCGAGGCGACGACCGACGCCTTGCTGAGGCGTGCTGCGCTCGTGCCGGGCGAGCGCGTGCTCGACATCGGATGCGGCTCGGGGCCCTCGACGCTGGCCGCCGCCCGAGCCGTCGCCCCGAGCGGAACGGTCGTCGGCGTCGACTTCTCCGAGCCCCTGCTCGAGGCGGCACGGCAGCGGGTGGCAGCGGCCGGAGCCGGCGGGGTCAGCTTCGTCCTCGCGGACGCCGAGACCGCCAGCATCGACGCCGCACCCTTCGACGCCGCTGTCAGCCAGCTCGGTGTTCTCTTCTTCGCCGACAGCGTCGCCGCCTTCGCCAACGTCGGGCGCCAGCTCGTCGCTGGCGGCCGGCTGACCTTCTCCTGCTGGCAGCCGGCCGAGGCCAACCCTTGGCACGTGGCGCCGCTGCTCCGGCGCTTCGCCACCTCCGACGACAATCACGCACAGGGAGCCGCGGCGGGGAGCGGGCCGGGCCCTTTCCGCTTCGGCGACCCGGCCGTTCCCGAGCAGATCCTCGCCGACGCCGGCTTCGTCGACATCTCCCGCGACGAGATCCGCGCCGTCGCCCGCCTGCCTCGCTCGGCTGCCTACGACTCCTCGATGCTGCTCGCCGTCGGCGTGCCGGAGGAGCGCGCCGCCGAGGCGGAAGAGGCCGTCGCGAGCTACCTCGAGCGCTACCGCGCCAGCGGCGACGAGTACGACCTCCCGCTCGCCTACGCAATCTGGTCGGCCGCTCGCCGCTGAGCCGCCCGGCCCGCTGCCGCTCAGATCCAGGCCACCTCGCCCGCCGTGCCGTCGACGGCGACGACGAGGCTCTCGCCGGCGGTGCGCGGCAGCAGCTCGATCCCGGCGACAGCGGGAACACCGAGCGATCGGGCGACGTCGAACAGGTGCGCCGAGGCGCTACCCGATGACGAGACGAGCCCGGCCGCGGCCCAGAGCAGAGGCGCGTAGCCGGGGACCGGCTCGCGCACGTGGAGCACGAACCGCTGCCGTGCCCCGGCGACACGGCGGGGCTCGTCGAGCGCCAGCAGGGTGCCGGCGCCGATCCCGCCCGATGCCGGCTCGCCGTCGGCCGACTCGCCGTTGTCGAGCACCACCTGGCGGAGGAACGGCTCCCAGGCGTCCCCGGGGGGCACCGCCGTCGTGGCCGGCACGGGTCGGCCGGCCTGAACCTCCTCGAGCGTCGCCACCGGGAGCCGCCAGGCGTCGCTCGGGCCGAGCAGCTGGCCCGAGGCCACGTAGCGCGCCGCGGCGGCCTCGGCGGCCGCGACAAGGCGCTCCCCTTCGGCGGCGTCGACAGGGTGAAGCGAGCACCACCTCGCCAGCGCCTCGGGGTC
This sequence comes from Acidimicrobiaceae bacterium, assembly GCA_027306715.1. Classification (GTDB taxonomy): domain Bacteria; phylum Actinomycetota; class Acidimicrobiia; order Acidimicrobiales; family Bog-793; genus DAHUZG01. Next base: position 1,252 of record DAHUZG010000204.1, on the reverse strand, counting down.
CATCCGGCTGCGGACGGCCTCGATGGTCTGGCGGGCGACCCGGGCCGCCTGGTCGGGGTCCATCGCCCACGCCTGCGCGGTGAGCCGGCGGGCGGCGGCCCCCAGCGCGGCGATCTGCCACCGTCTCGGCATCTCGTGCGGGCCGGCGGGAGCCTCGAGCTCGGACCGGTCGTGGCGCGAGCCCAGGCTGGCGGGTGCCGTGCACCACGGCAGCACCAGCTCCTCGCCGGCCGGCCCGCCGAAGCGTGCCACCGCCCGGGCCGCCCGGACGATCTCCTCGCCCCTCAGCTGTGGCGCCGACCCCGGGCCAACAGCCGGTGCCCGACACCCAGCCGGGCGAGAGCGCTGCGGGCTCCGCCGCGACTGCAGCAGCAGGCACTCGCCGTCGCACAGCGCCCATTCGAGGTGGTCGTCACCAAGGCGTTCCCGGCACGAGAAGGCCAGCTCGGCCACCCGCTCGAGCAGCCCGGCGCCGTAGCGCCCGACCGCCGCCCCGCGCGCCGGCCCGCTGCGGGGCACCTCGGCGCGATCGCCGCGGCCCCAGCCCTGGAGCATGCCGGCGAGGTCGCCGTCGGCGACGGTGATCCGCGCGCCGGCGCTGTCGGCGTCAGCGACGCCGCCCGGGGCCGGCACCACGAACGGCTGGATGAGCACGGCCATCCCGACCGAGCCCGGCCTGCGTCCGAGGTGCTCGAGGCGCTCGCGGGCGTCACGGGAGAACAGCGACGCCCAACAGCCCCTGACCGCCGTCGCCAGGTCCTCGAGCCCGACGTCGAGGTAGGAGGAGAATGCCCCCGACCAGTGCGGATCCTGCTCGAGCGGGCTCGACGAGCGCACGACGAGGCGCTCGCCGAAGCCGGTGGCCGCCGCCTCGACGAGCGCCGAGACGACGGCGGGGGCGAGCGGCGCCGCCATCACCTCGAGCCGCGCCGCGGCATCGCCGCGCTCGGTGGCGGTCCTCTCCGCCGCGGCGAGGACCGGGAGCGAGTGCTCGACCCCGAGGACGATCCCCGCCAGCGTCGCGATGCCGGCTCGGCGCGCCGCCGCCAGGCCGGCCGCCTTGGCGCCGGCGCGGCGCAGATCGAGCGCACGCTCGTCGTCGAGGTTGATCAGCACGACGGGATCCTCGCACCGCCGCCCGGCGGCGGGCGACCCGGGCCGCCGCCCGGCGCCCGCCGGCGGGCTTGTCCAACTAGCGTCCCGGCGCATGACAACGCGGGCCGCAGCGCACTCGCGCCGGCGCCCCCCCGGT
>DAHUZG010000199.1 GCA_027306715.1 Acidimicrobiaceae bacterium | reverse complement strand
GAGCTCGACGACTCCGAGCTCGCCCAGCATCTGTTCGATGCCGAGAAGGAGTTGTTCAATCTCCGCTTCCAGCTTGCCACCGGCCGGCTGGACAACGTCAGCCGGATCTCGGCGCTGCGCCGCCAGGTGGCACGGCTGCTGACGCTTCAGAGCGAGCGTGAGCTCGGGATCGTGCGCCGGACAGGCCCGGACGAGCCGGAGCGGCCGGCGTCGCGGAAAGCCGCGGCAGCCGGCCCCGGGCGGTCCACGACTGTCCGCCGGCCGCGGCGTGGCGCCAGGGTGGCTGCGGATGATCCGGAGCTCGAGGAAACCGCTGGTGAGGACGAGGCGCCGCCGGGACCGTCATGGGCCGGCGCTGCAGCTGCCGCGCAGGACGACGCCTCGGCAGGCCGCGATGGCGAACACGACGACGCCGCCGGGAACGCCGGCGCCGCGGACGAGGAGCGGTGATGAGCGAGGCCGAGCAGCAGAATGCCACCGGACGCCAGGGCGCAGCAGAGCCACAGGGTGGGGCCGTTGGGCGGCCCAACCGGCGCAAGGTCCGCGAGGGTCTCGTCGTCTCCCAGAAGATGGACAAGACCGCCGTCGTGGCGGTGATCGAGCGCGTCCGCCATCCCCGTTACGCCAAGACGGTGCAGCGGACCACGCGGATATATGTCCACGACGAGGACAACGCCACCGCAGTAGGAGACCGTGTCCGTGTCGCCGAGACGCGCCCGCTCTCGAAGCTGAAGCACTGGCGCCTCGTCGAGATCCTCGAGCGTGCACGATGATCCAGCAGGAGTCGCGCCTTCGCGTCGCTGACAATTCGGGCGCCAAGGAGGTTCTCTGCATCAAGGTCCTCGGCGGCTCCCGCCGCCGCTACGCCCGCATCGGGGACGTCTTCATCGCGACGGTGAAGGACGCCGTGCCGGGCGCGGCGGTGAAGAAGGGCGACGTCGTCCGCTGCGTCGTCGTGCGCGCCAAGAAAGAGCGGCGCCGACCCGACGGCAGTTACATCCGTTTCGACGAGAACGCGGCGGTGCTGATCAACGACCAGCTCCAGCCGCGCGGGACCCGCATCTTCGGCCCGGTCGGCCGCGAGCTTCGCGACAAGCGCTTCATGCGCATCGTGTCGCTGGCGCCGGAGGTGATCTGAGGATGCATCCGCAGGTGTTGGGAGGCGAGGAGCAGTGAAGGTTCGCAAGGGCGACCGCGTCCAGGTGCTCTCGGGCAAGGAGCGGGGCAAGACCGGCGAGGTGATCCGGGCGATCCCGTCCGAGAACCGCGTCATCGTCGCCGGGGTCAACGTGGCCAAGCGCCACCAGCGACCGACGCGCGCCACGACCCAGGGCGGCATCATCGACAAGGACATGCCGATGCCGGTGTCCAACGTTGCCGTGATCTGTGGCAAGGACGGCCCGACCCGGATCGGCTACGCCTTCGACGACGCCGGTCGCAAGCACCGGGTCTGCCGGAAGTGCGGGGACAAGCTGTGAGCGCGGCGAAGAGCTCGAACAGCGCGGGACGCCCCCAGGGCCGCGGCGGGCAGGGCGGCCAGCAGGCTCGCTCCGGGGCCGCTGGCCGGGGCGCAGCTTCCGGGCGGTCCAGCGCGCCGAGCGCCACGACCCAGGGCGGCGGTGTCGCCGTGCTCGACGTCGAGGCCCCGCCGCCGCGCCTCAAGCTGCGCTACGACGGCGAGATCCGTGACCAGCTGAAGGCCTCGCTCGGCTGCGCCAACGTGATGCAGGTGCCACGACTCGAGAAGATCGTGCTGAATGCCGGCGTCGGCCGCGCCACCCAGCAGCAGTCGCTGCTCGAGGGAGCGGTGCGCGACCTCGAGACGATCACCGGCCAGCATCCGGTGGTCACCCGGGCGCGCCGCTCGGTGGCGGGCTTCAAGCTGCGCGAGGGCAACGCCATCGGTGCGATGGTGACGCTTCGTGGTGCTCGCATGTGGGAGTTCCTCGACAGGCTCATCAGCCTGGCGATTCCCCGGATCCGTGACTTCCGCGGGCTGTCGCCGCGCAGCTTCGACGGCCGGGGCAACTACACATTTGGCGTCACCGAGCAGCTGATCTTCCCGGAGATCGACTACGACCGGGTCGACGCCACGCGCGGCTTCGACGTCACCATCGTTACGACCGCACGCACCGACGCCGAGGGCAGGGCGCTGCTCGATGCCTTCGGTTTCCCGTTCCGACGTGAAGGACAGCAGAGCTGATGGCGAAGAAGGCATTGATCGAGAAGCAGCAGCGGACGCCGAAGTTCCGGGTGCGCGGCTACACGCGCTGCCGGCGCTGCGGCCGTCCCCGCGCCGTCTTCCGCCAGTTCGGGCTGTGCCGGATCTGCCTGCGCGAGCTGGCGCACGCTGGCGAGATTCCCGGCGTCACCAAGGCCAGCTGGTGAGGGGAGGGTTGCGCAGATGACGATGACCGACCCGATCGCCGACATGCTCACCCGCATCCGCAACGCCAACACGGCGATGCACGACAGCGTGCGCATGCCGGGCTCGAAGCAGAAAGAGGCGCTGGCTCGGATCCTCCACCGCGAGGGCTACATCTCGGGCTTCTCGATGACTGACGAGCAGGGCAAGCCGGGCACGACGATCGAGATAGAGATGAAGTACACCCGCGAGCGAGCCCGCGCCATCGCCGGCCTGAAGCGTGTTTCGACGCCGGGCCTGCGGGTCTACGCCCGCGCCGACAAGCTGCCGCGGGTCCTCGGTGGCCTCGGCGTGGCCGTGCTCTCGACGAGCCAGGGCCTGCTCACCGACCGCGAGGCGCGCCAGGCCCATATCGGGGGCGAGGTGCTCTGCTATGTCTGGTGAGCCCCGTATCTCTCCTGAGCCCCGTGTCTCTGGTGAGCCCCGTGTGTCGCACGGGCCGCTGAACGCGGCCGAGGCGGCAGCGGTGTCGGAGAGGAAGGCGAGCTGATGTCACGGGTCGGACGTGTCCCGATCACGCTGCCGTCCGGGGACGAGGTCGACCTCGACGAGCGGCGGGTCGTCGTGAGCGGCCCGAAGGGCAAGCTCGAGCGCAGCATTCCCGGGCAGATCACGGTCCGGCGTGAGGACGCCGGGGGCAGCGCCACGCTGCTCGTCGAGCGCCCCGACGACGCCCGCCAGAACCGGGCTCTGCACGGGCTGACGCGCACGCTGGTGGCCAACATGGTCGCCGGCGTCACTGACGGCTTCGTGAAGGAGCTCGAGATCGTCGGCGTCGGCTACCGGGCGACCTTGCGCAACCCGAGCCAGCTCGAGCTGGCGCTCGGGTTCAGCCACCCTGTCGTCGTCGACGCCCCTGAGGGGATCACCTTCGAGGTCCCGGCCCCGACGCGCGTCTCGGTGCGCGGGATCGACAAGGAGGCGGTCGGCCAGGTCGCCGCCGACATCCGCAAGATCAGAAAGCCCGAGCCCTACAAGGGCAAGGGCGTCCGCTACGCCGGCGAGGTCGTGCTGCGCAAGGCGGGGAAGGCCGGGAAGTAACCATGGCGAACGCTGCACGCACCCACCGTTTGAAGACCCGCCGGCACGAGCGCATCCGTCGCAAGGTGAGCGGCACCGCAGATCGGCCCCGCCTGGCGGTGTTCCGCTCCAACCGGCACATCGTCGCCCAGGTGATCGACGATGCCGCGGGCCACACCCTCGCCGCCGCCTCGACGGTCGAGCCGTCGCTTCGCGCCGCGGCCACGGGAAACGCCACCGCGGCGGCGGCCGTCGGCCGCCTCGTCGCCGCGCGGGCGCGTGAGAAGGGGATCGAGAAGGTCGTGTTCGACCGTGGCGGCGCCCGCTACCACGGGCGGGTCGCAGCGCTCGCCGATGCGGCGCGTGAAGCCGGACTGGAGTTCTGATGGCCGAGACGCAGTACGAGGAACGGACGATCAAGGTCAACCGCGTCGCCAAGGTGGTGAAGGGCGGCCGGAGGTTCTCGTTCACCGCGCTCATGGTGATCGGTGACGGCCAGGGCCGCGTCGGCCTCGGCTACGGCAAGGCCAAGGAAGCCGGCCTGGCGGTGCAGAAGGGCATCGACGAGGCGAAGAAGAACCTCTTCGAGGTGCCGCTCGCCGGCTCGACGATCACCCACCCCGTGATCGGCAACGCCGGCGCGGGGCGGATCCTGCTCAAGCCCGCTGCTCCGGGCACCGGCGTCATCGCCGGCGGGGCGGCGCGCTCGATCCTCGAGATGGCCGGCATCCACGACATCGTCGCCAAGTCGCTCGGCACCTCGAACTCGATCAACGTCGCCCACGCCACCATCGCCGGGCTGAAGTCGTTGCGTCGTCCTGACGAGGTGGCACGCCTTCGTGACAAGGCCCCCGACGAGGTGACGCCCGTCGGCGTACTGCGTGCCTACGAGGAGCGCCGCCGGATGCGCCTCGCGGCCACCGACGGTCGTGACGGAGGGCGCGACGGAGGGCGCGAGAGCGGCCGGGACGGCCGCGAGCCGCGGGTCGAGGCCCGATGAGCCCGGCGCGGCATGCCGCCGCCGGAGCTGCCGCCGGCCGGCGCAGCAGC
>DAHUZG010000196.1 GCA_027306715.1 Acidimicrobiaceae bacterium | reverse complement strand
TAGTTCACGGCGCCGCTTCTCGAGCGGTTCTCGATGAGGGCGATCCGCTGGGCGAGCTCCCCGGCGTCGGCAGCTAGGCGGGCCTCGTGCGCCGAGCGCTCCCCGGCTGCGGCGACGAGATCCCGGCTGCGGCGCTCGAGCTCGCCGGCCTCGGCTTCGACCGCCGCCACCGCGGCGCGCTCGGCCAGTCGGGCGCGTCGGCGCCGTAGGGCGTCGGCGGCGAGGTCGAGCTCCTGCACGGCGAGGAGCAGCTCGCCCGGCGAGACCGTGGCCGGAGGGCGAGGAGGTTCGGCGTCAGCCACCGAAGGGCACGCTACTGCCCGACCGGGGCGGCGGCGAGACGTGCCCGCAGCTCACCGAGCAGCCCGGGTGTCGCCGCCGCCAGCGGAGTGCGGCGGGCCACCGGATCGGTCGTCTCGAGCGGCCGGCCGGCGAGATCCACGACCTCGACGCCGGCCTCCCGGCAGACGAGGAGCGCGCCGAGGTAGTCCCAGGGGCCGTGGGCGCCCGGCGCGGGCGGAGAGCAGTCGAGATAGGCGTCGAGCGAGCCGTCGGCGACGAGGCAGAGGTCGAGGGCGACGGCTCCGAGCGCCCGGAACTGACGCCAACCGAGGTGGCGGCCCGGCAGCCCCGACACAGCGACGACGGCGTCGGCGAGGCGCGAGGTGCTGGCCGGGCCGATGCTGCGCCCGTCACGGCGCGCCCCTCCCCCGCGCTCGGCCTGGTAGGTCGTCCCTGTCGCCTGGTTGACGACGAGGGCGGCAAGCGGTCCCGCGCCGTCGAGGATGCAGATGCTCGTGGCGTACCAGGGGACCTGGCGCGAGGCGTTTGTCGAACCGTCGACGGGATCGACGACGGCGATCAGCTCGCGGTCGGCGTCGTGGAGCCCCGACTCCTCGCTCAGCACGCCGTAGCCGCGCCCGAGGAGCACGGCGCACGCAGCCTCGTCGGCGACCAGGTCGAGGCCGTACTGGCCCGGGCGGCGACCCGGAGCACGCCGGTCGCTCACCCCTGCCAGCGCCACCGAGACGGCCTTGACGACGTCGAGGCAGGTGGCGAGGTGGCCATCGGCCGTCACGGACCGCAGGCTACCCGCCGCTGCCGGTGGGGGCTCTCGGTCCACCGGCACCGGCCTACACTCGCCGCCGATGGCTGTCATCGACGTCGCCGGGTACGTGGCCGAGCTGAAGGACCACGCTGTCGATCACGGCTTCCACGTTCACGACGAGCGGCACCTCGTCGAGACCTACTCCCTGCGCCAGTTCTGGGAGGTCGACCTCCACCCCGAGGAGGGCTGCGGCGGCCCGATCGACCTCCATCTCGCTCTCGAGGTCGATCCGCGAGTCCTGCTCGACTTCGAGGACGCCGTCGTCGCTTTGCCCGACGACGATGAGCCCCCCGACAAGTGGTCGTTCCCGTTAACCTTCACCTGGGGGGTGCCGCCGCTTCCCAACGGGCCCGACCTGCTGCGGCTGGCCATCGACCTCGCCGGGGTAGGCGGGGTGGAGCTGCCGCTGGAGATCTCGGCCACGGACTCCTTCGGGTCGGTGACCGACCCGCCTGTCCGTCGGCTCACCATCGTCGCTCGCGAGCAGGTCTCGCTCGCCAAGGTGCTCGCCGGCGAGGAGCTGCTCTGCGACACCTTCGACCGCGCCTTGGCGGTGAGCCGCTTCCTGCTCGACGCAGCGCCTGGCTGGCTCGGGGACTGAACGGGTTGGCCCGGCGGCTGGCCCGCGGTCGCCGGGTCGCCGGCACTGTGCTGGCGACGGCCGTGATCGGCATCGGGGTGTCAGCCTGCGGCTCCTCGAACCCCGATGCCCGCTCGGCCTGCGTTGACGTCTACCGGTCGCTGCGCACCTACGACGCCTCCCTCGCAGACCGCTCCGCGGCGGCACGCGCCGCCGCGGAGCAGCGGGCGCTCACCGAGCTGAGGGCTGCGCTCGCGCCCGCCGCCGCCGCCGGGAGCCAGTACCAGGCCCTGACGGCGACGATCACCGAGAGTCCCTCGGTCCCCGAGGGGACCCTCGAGCCCGCCCTCGAGGCGCAGTGCGCAGCAGCGACGGCCACCGGGTCGTCGGGATCGACAGGGGGCGGTGGTGTCCCGATCGCCGGCTCGGTTCCCCCCCGGGGGGCGGGCACCTCCGCGCAATCGGGAGGCTCGGGCCGCTGAGAGCGCGCCCCGGCGCCCGCTTCCCGCAGCCGCCGACATGTCCCGGGCGCCGGGCGTCGGGCGTCGGGCGTCGGGCGTCGGGCGTCGGGCGTCGGGCGTCGGGCG
>DAHUZG010000191.1 GCA_027306715.1 Acidimicrobiaceae bacterium | reverse complement strand
CCGCTGCTGTTCCTCGACGAGCTCGGCCCCGGCGACGACGCCGGCCGGTGGCTGGCGCGCCTGCCGACCGTCGCGGTCCGTTACGAGCGGGGCGACTACCTCGGACCGCCAGAGCAGCCGCTCGACCAAGCCGTGCGCGACCTCGTCGAGGCAGAGGCATCCTTCCGCCCGACCGGGCGGATCGCCCTTTTCGCCAACCTGCGCACCGCCGGCTACAATTTCAACCCGATCGCCCTCTATTTCTGCTTCGGTACCGGCGACGACCTCGAGGCGGTCGCCTTCGAGGTGACGAGCACCCCGTGGGGCGAGCGCCACGCCTATGTCGCTGTGCCCGACGCCGAGGGGGCGGTACGCCGCTTCAGCATCGTCAAGGCCCTCCACGTCTCGCCGTTCCTGCCGATGGAGCTCGAGTACCGCTTCAGCTGCGGCGTTCCCGGTGACCGCCTCGACGTCCGCATCGAGGCCGTCCACGACGGCAGGCGCGTCTTCGACGCCGACCTGTGGTGCCGCCGGCGGCAGCTCCGGGCCGGCGTCGCCCTGCTGCTCGTGAGGCTCGGCCCGCTCAAGGCGATCGCTGCCATCTACCTCCACGCGCTCCGGCTCGCTGCCCGACGGGCCCCGTTCTACCGTCATCCGAGCCGGCACCCGGACGAGCAGCGGGCCGGAGCGCGAACGGCGGGCGGGACCGAGGGGCGGGCGGCGTGAAGCTCCGCCGCACGATCGTCCCGGAGCCCACCCCTCCTCCCCGGCGGCGCAACGCCCGCGACATGGCAGCCCGGGCGCTCGTGCTCAACCTTCTCGGCCGGATGCGCGACGGCGCGGTGATCGTCTGCGAGGGGTCGAGGCGCCACCTCTGCGGTCGGCCGGCGGCCGGCGAGCCGGTCCCCGAGCTCACCGTCTCCTCGCCGAAGGCCTGGACGGCGTTGGCGGGCGAGGGCAGTGCCGGCCTCGGGCGCGCCTACTTCTCCGGCTGGTGGGACACGAGCTCGCTCGACGAGCTGACACGGGTGCTGCGCATCGTCGTGCGCAACCTCGACTCGGTCGACCGTGCCCGGGCGCTCTCCCTCCGTCTCGGTCGCCCGGCACGGCTCGCCCGGCGGGCGTCGGAGGGAGCGGACGACGGGGCCGCCAGGCGCGACGCCGACCGGGACAACGTGCGTGCGCACTACGACCTCGGCAACGAGCTGTTCGCCCTGTTCCTCGACGAGACGATGACCTACTCCTCGGCCGTCTTCGAATCGGCCGCCACATCGCTTCGCGATGCCCAGCTGGCCAAGCTCGAGCGCGTCTGCAGGTTGCTCGAGCTGACGCCGGCCGACCACGTGCTCGAGATCGGGACCGGGTGGGGCAGCTTCGCCGTGCACGCCGCCCGCCGCCACGGCTGCCGGGTGACGACGACGACGCTCTCTGAGGCGCAGCACGAGCTGGCGACCCGGCGTGTCAAAGAGGCTTCCCTCGAGGATCTCGTGACGGTCCTCGACGTCGATTACCGGGACCTCTCGGGCCGCTACGACAAGCTCGCCTCGATCGAGATGATCGAGGCGCTCGACTGGCGCCAGCAGGCCGGCTTCTTCCGCGCCTGCTCCGATCTGATCGTGCCCGGGGGGGCCATGGCGCTGCAGGCGATCGTCATCGACGACGCCCTGCACGAAGCGGCCAAGCACAGTGACGACTTCATCAAGCGCTACGTCTTCCCCGGCTCGAGCCTGCCCTCGGTGGGATCGATCGTCAACGAAGCGGCCGGCGCCGGGATGCGGCTCGTCTCGCTCGAGGACATCGGCCAGCACTACGCCGAGACGCTCCGGCGCTGGCGGCGCGCCTTCGAGCTCCACGACGGCGAGATCGCCTCGCTCGGCCTCGACGAGAGCTTCCGTCGGCTGTTCGCCTTCTACCTCTGCTACTGCGAGGCGGGATTCGAGGAGCGGCGGATCTCCGACGTGCAGTGCCTGCTCACCAAGCCCGGGTGGCGCCCGGCCGGGCTCGCCGCTCGCCGCTGAGCGCTCGGCTCGGCCGGCTCCGCTCGGCCCGGCCCGCCTCAGCCCGCCCGCGCCAGCTCGGCACGGCGCAGCGCCCGCTCGCGTTGGCTCGGCGTCGGCATCCGGACCGAACGCGCCAGCCCGACGCTGCCGAGCGCGCTGATCACGAGCCAGGAGAGGTCGAGCTGGTGCCGCTCGAGGCCGTGACGGGCCGAACGAGGAAAGGCGTGGTGGTTGTTGTGCCAGCCCTCGCCGAAGGTGAGCAGGGCGATCAGCCAGTTGTTGCGGCTCTCGTCCCGGGCGTCGTAGGGCCGCGAGCCGAAGGTGTGACAGATCGAGTTGACCGCGAAGGTGGCGTGCTCGAAGGCGAAGATGCGCACCAGGCCGCCCCACACGAGCGCCTCGACGCCGAGGGCCACCGTTCCGCCCGCGAGCAGCCCGACAAGGAAGGGGATGGCGACCGAGAGGACGACCCACAGCAGGTAGCAACGGTCGACCAGGCGGATCGGGCGGTCGGCGTAGAGGTCGGCCCCCCAGTCGGCGCCGCGCTCCATCCCCTTGCTCGAGAAGAGCCAGCCGACATGGGCGTGGCACAGCCCGCGCACCGCTCCGGCGACGCCGGCGCCGGAGAGGTGCGGCGAATGCGGGTCGCCCTCGATGTCGGACCGGGCGTGGTGCTTGCGGTGGTCGGTCACCCACTGGGTGACCGGGCCTTGCAGGGTCATCGCCCCGAGCACCGCCAGCGTCACGCGCAGCGCCGTGCAGGCCTCGAACGAACGGTGCGTGAAAAGGCGGTGGTATCCGATGGTGATGCCGAGGCCCGTCGCCACGTACAGCACGGCGAAGCAGACGAGGTCGAGCGGACGGACCGCCACGCCCCAGAGCAGCCCCGCGGCGGAGAGGACGCCGAGCGGGGGGACGACGACGGCGACGAGGGTGACGGCGCGGCTCGCCGCCGAGGTGCGCGGCCGAACCGTGGCGATCGCCGCCGCAGGAGGCGACGGCTCGGTGGGCGAGCCGGGCAGGCTGCCGGGCGGGGGCGCGAGCTCAACGTGGTCGACGACGGCGCGCACGGACTTCCTTTCGCTGTCGGGTATTTCTCGGGTCTTTCTCGGGTATTTCTCGGGTCCTGCCCCGCTCGGGTCTACCCGATGTGGTCGATCGTGGCACGTGAGCGGCGAGAAGGCGCCTGCATTGTCCCACCCGCCGGCACCGGCCTGCACTGTCCCACCTGCCTGCACCGGCCTGCATTGTCCCACCTGCCGGCACCGGCCTGCGCGGGCGACCTCAGGAAGCAGCCGAGGTGCTGCCTTGCACGAGCACCGTACCGGTCGGCTGCGCCGTCCCGCCCTCGGGCTCGGCGGTGACCATGAACACCGACATATCGGGCTGGACGTGCACCTCGCTCGTCACGGCGTGCGAGCCGAGCACGCCGAGCGAGACCGGCTTGCCACGCACGAGGGACCACAGCTGGTAGGTACGGCGGGAGGGCAGGGAAGGCAGCGCGGCGGGCACGAAGTAGGCGGTCGAACGGTCGCGATCGACGATGAGCGTCGCTCGCTCGCCCGCCGGCGCCGAGGTGAGCTGCACCGTCGTATCGCGCGGGTCGAGGGCCGCCGCCAGTGCCATGGACTGCAGCGAGCGTCCCGCCAACGCGCTCTGCATGCTCCCGACCTGGTGGTCGAGGCTCGACAGGCGCGAGGAGAGGATGCCGACGACGATCGCCAGCCCGGCGGCGACGCCCGCAGCGAGCACGCCCGCGGCGACGGAGGGCAGGCGGCGGCGACTCGAAGCGCCGACCGCCGACGGCGCCCCGGCCGGACCGCCGTCGGCGGTCGGCGGCCTGAGTCGTAGCGGCGTGTCAGGGATGCTGCTCGAGGCGTCGGCGCCGGCTTGCTCGAGGCGGAGCTCGGCAGCGATGCGGTCCCACACCCCCGCAGGAGCCCGACCGTCGGCGTCGCCGAGCATCGCCGCCACCCGGCGGTGGGCATCGAGCTCGTCCCGGCAGCTCGGGCACGTCGCCAGGTGCTCCTCGACGGCGCGCGCCTCGTCCGCATCGACGGCGTCGAGGGCGTAGGCGCCGAGCAACGACTCGATCTCGCTGTGCCGCACGCCGCTCATGCCCCCCCGCTCAGCATCGGGGCGAGCTGGACCTGCAGGCGCCCGAGACCGCTCCGGATGCGGCTCTTCACCGTCCCCTCCGGCTCACCGAGCAGCGTCGCCACCTCGCGGTAGGAGTGGCCGCCGAAGTAGGCGAGCTCGATCGCTTTGCGCTCGCGCTCAGGAAGGCGGTGAAGGGCGTCACGGACGCTGTCGCCGACGGTGAGGTCGATCGCCTCGTGCTCGACGTCGCCGGCGGTTGTCACCGTTGACGCCGCCTCCGCCTGCTCGCGGCGGCGCCGGGCGCTCTCGGAGCGGAGCATGTCGACCGCCCTGCCGTGGGCCTGGGTGAGAAGGAACGAGCGGAGGCTGCCCCTCTCGGCGTCGTAGCGCTCGGGTGCGCTCCAGAGCCGGAGGAAGAGCTCCTGCACGACCTCCTCGGCAAGCGCCTCGTCCCAGAGCACCCGCCGGGCGAGGCCGTAGACGGCGCCCGCATGGCGCCGGTAGGCCTCGGCAAGGGCGGCCTCGTTCCACCGGGCGATCCCGATGACGAGGTTGGCGTCGCTCGCCAGAGCGAGGTCCGAACGCATCGACGCGGAGTTCGGCGACGGATCGGCCAACGGATGACGACCGCTCAGAGCCTTCCGTCGCCTGCCTGCTCGTCGGCGAGCCCCTCCTCTGAGCCGATCCGGCCGTACTCGGCCTCGTACTGCGCCAGCTGCTCGATGATGTCCGAGCGGCGGGCGTCGTCGCCGGGAGCGCCACGTCCGCCGTGGGCCTCGTAGACGATCTTGCCGAGCTCGGCGAGCAGCGCGTCCGCTTTCCGCTTCGCCTGCAGCGCCTCGAGCTTGGCCTGCCCGGCCTTGCCGGCTTCCTGTGCCCGCTCGGCCAGCACGCTCGCCTGCGCCTTCACCTTGTCGACGAGCCCCATCAGGAACCCTCCCCGTGCCGTGCAGCGACGGAGACGGCGAGCGCACCGAGCACGGCGTCGGTGCTCGCCGCCAGCTGGGCGGGAGCCAGGCGGAGCAGGTGCTCCGGCAGCAGGTCAGCCAGCCGCCGCTGCGCCAGGTAGTCATGGTCGGCGCCTGCGAAGACGCGGCGGCGGGCGGCGACGAGCTCCGCTGGGGCATCGGCGAGGTAGCCGAAGGCGCCGAGGACGGCCTCGAGGTCGGGCTTCACCGGGGCTCGACCGAAGGCGGCGGCCCGCCGGAGAGCGACGGCGAGGGTCCCGGCAACGACGTCCTCGACGTGCTCGCCCGGGGCGAGAACCAAACCTGGCACGAGCTCGCGCACGAGCAGCAGCGCATAGCCCTGGTCCGGGCCGGGAAAGCCGCCGCCGCGGCGTCGGGCGAACGGGGTGGGCGCTGCCTCACCCGCCCGGTGGGCGGCCCACGGCCTCGGCGGGGCGAGGTGGTACGCGGGCCGGACCTCGCCCTGCTCGGTGATCGGGGCGAAACGGGGCTGGGTCATCGCTCCGACACCCTACTGCGGCGCTTGGAGGTGCCCCGAGACGCCGGCGGCGCCCCCGTCGACGAGGTCTCCGCCGGCAAGGTCTCCGCCGGCAAGGTCTCGGCCGGCAAGGTCTCCGCCGGCAAGGACGAGCGCGCTTCGCGCCGCCACGACCAGCGTGCCGGGTGCGGCTCCGGCAACGGCCGGGCCGCTCGCCGGCCAGGCGGCCGGTGACCCGGGTGCCGTCGAGAGGGCAGGCCGTGCGCCGTTTGTGGCGACGACTCGCGTCGTGTCCGTGAAGTTGGCGTGCACGACGAGCTCGCCGCTCCGGTAGGACCACAACCCTTCGGAGAGCCCGATCTGCTCGTAGGAGGCCCCATCGCCGCCGCGGCGGGCGTGCCCGAGCGCGACGAGGGAGCGACAGAGCGACAGCGTCGAGGTCTCGTCCTGGCGCTGGGCGACGACGTTGCGAGAGCCGTCGCCGAACGGGAGCCACGGGCGCACCCCGGGGGCGGTGAAGCCGAGAGTTGGCGATGCCTCCCACGGCATCGGCGTGCGGGCACGGTCCCGGCTCGGCTTGGCCACCGCCTGGCTGCGGTTCATCGGGTCCCGCTCGTCCGCCGAAGCGACGTCGGTGTCGGTCATCGCCAGCTCGTCTCCGTAGTAGAGAACCGTCGTCCCGGGAAGGGTGAGCAGCACCGCCAGGGCCAGCCGGGCGGCACCCTCGTCCCCGGCCGCCCAGCGCGTCGGGAAGCGTGAGATGTCGTGGTTCGATCCCGTCCACACCGGGCAGGCGCCGGCCGGCAGCAGCGCCAGCAGCCCGCTCACCTGATCCGCCAGCGCCTCGGCGGTGAACGGCGAGAACACGAACGGAAAGTCGAAGGCGAGCTGCAGCTCGTCGTTGTCGCCGTAGAACGACGCCAGCCGACCGACCTCGGGCACCCAGGTCTCGCCGAGCAGCAGACGCGCCTCGGCGTGGCGCTCGGCGATGAGTCGCCAGCGGCGGTAAAGGGCGTGGGTCTCGGGCCGGTTGGCGTTGTACACCAGTCTCTGGCCGGCATGGCTCCACAGCTCGTCACCCGCCGCCGGCGGCGGGTTGTCGCGCAGCTCCGCGTCCTTGTACAGGCCGTGAGCGACGTCGATGCGGAAGCCGGCGATGCCGCGGTCGAACCAGAACCCGAGGATCTGCTCGAACTCCTCGTGAACCGCCGGGTTCCACCAGTCGAGGTCGGCCTGGCTGGGGAGGTAATTGTGGAGGTAGTACTGGCCGCTGAGCTCGTCGAGCTCCCACGCCGGCTCGCCGGTGGCGGCGATCCAGTTGTTGGGAGGCCCGCCGCCCGGAGCCGGGTCCGCCCAGACGTAGAAGCGGCGGTGGGCGGCGGTGGTCGACCCGCGCGCCTCGACGAACCACGGATGGGCGACGCTCGTGTGGTTCGGCACGAGATCGAGCAGCACCTTGATCCCGAGCCGGGCGGCTGAGGCGACGAGCTGATCGAGGTCCTCGAGGGTGCCGAGCTCGGGGTGGACGCCGTAGTAGTCGGCGACGTCGTAGCCCCAGTCGTCGTCGGGGGACGGGAACGTCGGCGACAGCCAGATCGCGTCGACGCCGATCCAGGCGAGGTGGTCGAGCCGGGACACCAGCCCCCGCAGGTCGCCGTAGCCGTCTTCGTCGCTGTCCTGGAACGACCGGACATAGACCTGGTAGATCACCCCGCCGACCCACCACGGCGGCGTCGCGCTCGCTGCCTTGCCCGCCGCCCCGCTCATTTCACGGCGCCGGCCAGCATCCCTCGGACGAAATAGCGCTGGAAGGAGAAGAACACGACGAGAGGGACGACGATCGAGACCATGCCGCCCGTCGAGATGATCCAGTAGTTCTCGCCGAGGGCGCGGGTCTGGCCGTAGAGGAACAGGGTGAGGGGGGTGTGCGGGTAGCCGCCCAGGAACACGAGCGCCACGAGCAGGTCGTTCCAGACCCAGATGAACTGGAAGATGGCGAGCGACGCCACAGCCGGCATGCCGAGCGGGACGATCAGCCGCCAGAAGAGCTTGCCCTCACCGGCCCCGTCGATGCGCGCCGCCTCGACGAGCTCGAGGGGGATGCCGATGTAGAAGTTCCGCATCAGAAAGATCCCGAACGGCAGCCCGAAGGCGACGTGGAAGATGACCACCCCGTAGATCGTCCCGTAGGGGTTGAATCCGGTGAGCGACCCGAACGCCCGGTAGAGCTGCACCACCGGGAGCAACGCCACCTGCACCGGCACGACCATCAATCCGACCACGACGAGGAAGACGGCGGTCCGGCCCCTCCAGCGGCCGAACACGATCGAGTAGGCGGCGAGGCTCGAGATGAGCGTGACGAGGATCGTCGCCGGGACGGTGATCTCGAGCGAGGTCACGAGCGAGTCGAGCAGCCCACCAGCGGCGAGGCCCTTGCTGAACAGCTGTGAATAGTTCGACAACGTCAGCTGCGACGGCGTGGTGAGCACCTGCCACCAGCCCGAGGTCTGGAACAGCGACTCCGGGCGGAACGAGATGATCGCCAGCGAGATCGTCGGCAGCAGCCAGAGCAGCGCGACGACGACGAGCACGGCGTTGAGCGCCACTCGCGGCGGCTTCAGACGGGTGAGCAGGCGTCGGCCCGACATCACGCGCTCGGCGCTCGGCGGCTCGACAGCCGGCTCGACAGGAAGGGTGGTGACGGTCATCGGCGCGGTCCTCAGTACCCCGAAGCCTTCAGCTTCTTCAGGTTCCAGAGCATCGCCGGGATGACGAGGACGAACAGGATCACAGCGATGGCGCTCGCCAGCCCCGTATGGATGCCGCTCGTGAAGCCGTCGTTGTAGATCGACAGGGCCAGGGTGTTGGCGTCCTGCTGGGACGAGCCGGGCGCCATGTTGATGACGATGTCGAAGATCTTGAGGACGTTGATCACCATCGTCACGAAGACGACGGTGAGCACGGGCGCCAACAGCGGCATCGTCACCCGGCGGAAGGTCTGCAGCTCGGTGGCACCGTCGATGCGGGCCGCCTCGAGCACGAACCGGTCGATCGAGGCGAGGCCGGCGGCGAGGATGACCATCGCGAAGCCGGCCCAGATCCAGAGGTAGGCGACGATCATCGACATGTCGACTAGCGGCACGCTGAACAGCGCCTGCGCCGTCTGGCTCGCCGATGCCGTCGGTGTGAGCGACTGCGTGCCGAGCCAGGAGATGCCCTGGAAGCCCGAGCCGAAGTTGGAGGAGAGCAGCTCGACCCGGTACCTGCCAGGTGAGACCCCGCTGAAGCGGAACACCCCGTTGGCGTCGGTCGCGGTCGAGCCGACCTGCTGGCCGCTCGTCGAGACGAGACCGAGGCGCATCCCGGGCAGGCCGTCCTCACCCGATTGGGGCCTGGTCGTGTTCGACGAGCTGAGCGAGAAGTCGCGCCAGACGACGCCGGAGACGCTGCCGGGTGCAGCGGCGGGGAGGTGCGCCTGTTTGGCGCCGAGGGTCTGCAACGTGGCCGGCTGGATGCCGATCATCCCGAGGCGGATGACCCCGCCGGCGCGGACGACCGAGGTGCTCTCGAGGGTGTCCTGCGACGGCCCCGGTCGTAGCCCGTAGGAGGCGAGCGAGGAGACGCTCTGGCCGGCCGAGCTGCTGATCGGGTACAGCCCGGGCGGGTTGAACCAGTCCGAGACCATCTGCGAGAAGGCGTTGACGACGCCGACCTGGGGCTGGCTGTTGGAGAAGATGTCGGCCCAGACGAGCGCGGAGGCCGTGGTCGAGAAGACGATCGGCATGACGACGATCGTCTTGAAGACCGTGGACCAGCGGATCCGCTCGGTGAGCACGGCGAAGACGAGACCGAAAAAGGTCACAAAGAACGGGAAGATGACGACCCAGATGACGTTGTTGCGAAACGCCGTCAGCAAGTCGTCGCTCGTGAACAGGGTCTTGTAGTTCGACAAGCCGACGAACTGCGTCGCCGCCTCGTTGAACAGGCTGTAGCGGACCGTGGCGAAGACGGGATAGATGACGATCGCCAGCAGC
>DAHUZG010000181.1 GCA_027306715.1 Acidimicrobiaceae bacterium | reverse complement strand
GCTGCTTATCAAGGCCAACCTGCACAAGGATGCCAGCTACCTCGACATCTGCGAGGTGATCATCGAACCGTTGCACGAGGCGTGGCGCCAAGCAGTCCCGAAGGCGATGGCGGAGGCCGCGGAGGCGGACAAGAAGGCCCGAGCCGGTGCGGTGGCCTGAGTACCTCGACGCTCTCGAGGGCTACCTCGAGGGCGTCGCCGGGCAGCTCGACCCCGCCGGCGCCCGTCTGGCCGGCAACAGGGGTGCTCCAGCGCCGCTCGGCCCGCGACCGGAGGAAGCCCTTCCCGCCGAGCAGTCGGGTCGGGCGTTGGGCTTGCTCGCCCGTGCCGAGCAGCTGAGCGCAGCCGGCGAGTCGCGGCGCGAAGAGCTGCTGGTGCGCCGCCAGCGCCTCGAGGCGCGCCGGCGCGAGCAGGCGTCCGGCCCGCGCCTCGCCGCCCGGCTCTAGACCGAGCCGTCCCGCTGGCTCGGGGACGGCGAGGGTGGCGTTGCCGGCGAGGGTGGCGTTGCCGGCGAAGGTGGCGCCGACGGCGGCTGCGGCACGGCGGCGGCGAGGATGCGGTCGAGCTGTCCCGGCGCCGGGGCGATCGCGCTGCGGTTCTCCCGCGAGATGGCGTCGAAGATCTCGGCGCGGTGGATCGGGACCTGCCGTGGGGCGTCGATGCTGATGCGCACCTGGCGTCCGTCGAGGATCGCCCGCACCTCGACGACGATGTCGTCGCCGATGTAGATCCGCTCGCCGACCGAGCGTGTCAAGGTGAGCACGGCTCAGGCCCCCGCCATCGCCGGGAGCGGCGCCCGCAGCGGCCATCCTGTCTCGTGCTCCGCCCGCCGCGGCACGACCTGGGCGGCAACGCCGTGGCGCACGTTGAGCACGATCGGCGCGTAGAGGTTGGCCGTGCAGTCCTCGAGCCGCTCGGCGACGCTCACCACCACGAGCGCCGCGGCATCCTCGGGAGCGGCGAGCTCGAGCAGCGCGACGGTGTCGTCGTCGACCTCGACGCTGTAGTCGGGCCAGAGCAGCCCCGGTGCCGCGACGACGAAGCTGAGCCGGTCGAGCGTCTTCTCGCCGACCTCGACGACGTCCGGCGAGACGAGGCGGCCGAAGACGTTGGCCCCGTCGCCGAGCGGCTCGAGGCGCAGGGCGCGCAGCTTGGCGAACCCCGGCAGCCCGGCGGGCAGGGTCAGCTCGAGGGCGGGGAGCGACCTCAGCTCGGTGACAGCGGTCATGTCTTCCTCTCCTCGGGGTGGCTCAGGTCTGAGGCGCCAGCTCGCCTGCCCGATCCCCTCCGCCCTGCGGCTGGCGGCGCGACCTCGGCTCGAGGTCGGTCGCAGCGTCGTCGGTCACAGCGTCGGTCGCAGCGTCGGTCGCAGCGGCGACGGGGGAAGGGTAGTTCGTCTGCTCGGCCGGCTGGTGGTGCGCCGTGCCGCAGCGCCGGGCGGGCGTACGGTCTCGTTGGGCTCGGTATCGCGCTCAGTGGGTATCAGCGCTCAGCGGGTATCGCGCTCAGCAGCTATCGCGCTCAGTGGATGAACTGGGCGAGGGACTCGGGAACGGCCTGGCTGACAGCGTAGAGGGCGGCCTGGTAGGAGGCCATGTCGGCCTGCAGCTGGGTCGAGACGGTCGCCACGTTGACGTCGACGGTCGTGGCGAGGGCCTTCTGCACCTGAGCCGAGGTGCTGGTCGCCGCGGTTGCTGCCGCCTGCACCTGCTGTGAGGCCTCGCCGAGCGTGGTGGCGGCCGTGGTGGCCTGTGCCAGGTTGGCGTCGAGATTGTTGAGGTCGGTCTGGATGCTCGCCTCGGTGGCGCCGCCCGGCCCGGCGCTGAGATGGGTGGCGAAGCTCTGCAGCGTCGTGAACAGGCTCTGCACCCCCGTCGTCCCGCCGCCGAAGAGTGACGTGCCCGGCACAGAGGCGATCGTCGGCGTTCCCGGGCCGACCTGGATCGTGAAGCTCTGCTCGTTGCCGCTGTAGGCGCCGGTCGAGGAGTACGGGGCCGCGACCGAGGCGGTACCGGCGAAGATCGCCGTCCCGGCGTAGGTGCTGTTGGCGAGGCCGACGAGCTGCTGGATCATCCCCTGCACCTGCTGGCCCGTCTGCTGGTAGCTCTGGCTCGTCTGGGCGCCGGAGTTGAGCGCCTGCAGCATCAGGGTCCGCGCGCTCTGGATGACGCCGATGACCGAGTTGGCGCCGGAGTTGGCGATCCCGAGCCACGCCGAGGCGGTCGTCGCCGCGCTCGAGCTGGCGTTGAGCTGGCTGAGCTGGCTCTGGTAGCCGAGCGCCTCGACGGCACCGACGGGGTTGTCGGACGGCTGCTGGACGGCAAGACCCGAGGAGAGCTGGCTGTCGAGGTTGCCGATCGCCGCCTGCTGTGTCATGAGGTCGCCGGCGAGCGAGTGGTAGAGGCTGAGGTCGCTGACGCCGATAGTCATCTCACACCGCCTGCAACAGGCTCTGGAACGCCGTGTTCATCGAGTTGATCACGCTCGCCGTCGCCTGGAAGGCTCGCTGGGCGGCGAGCACGTCGACGGTCTGCTGGTTGGAGTTGACGCCCTCGATGCCGGCGAGGTTGGAGCTTGCCGTGTCCGCCAGCGCCTGCGCGCCCTGCTGCACGTTGGTCGCCTGCTGGGTCTGGCTGCCGACTCTGCCGACGAGCGTCTGGTACAGGGGCAGCGGCCCGCTCGCCGACTGGCCGACGGCAGCCATCTGCTGGGCCGTCGTCGGGTCGATCGTCGCCACGCCGGCCGTCGAGCTGCCGGCGGCGGTGGCGATGAGCGAGGGCGTGGCGACGAGCGCCGGGTTGACCGCGATCGTCGCCGCCGAGGCCGGCCCTGCCGTGTAGCTCGTCGGCGAGCCGCCGTCGACGAAGACGGTGCCGGGAAGGAGCGGTCCCGTCCAGCCGGCGGCGGCGACCGAGGTCGGCCCGGGCGTGCCGTTGGCGCTGACCCCGCCCGACTGGAGGGCGTTGAGCGAGGTCGCCAGCGAGTCGGCGACGGCCGAGAGCTGCGACTGGTAGCCCGCGATCGTCGTGTCGACGCCGGTCAGGATGGCGCCGATCTGACCGCCGGCCGGGACGGTGACGTTGTCGACGGTCGAGACGGCGAGCGTCCCCGCCGTCGCCGATCCGCTCACCTGGAGGTCGGTGGCGGTCGTGCCGGAGACGAGCTCGATCCCGTTCACCGAGACCGTCGTCGAGCCGTCGGCCTGGGCGGAGGTGCTCACTCCGGCGATGGTGGAGAGCTGGGAGATCGCCGCACGCCGGGCGTCGATCAGCTCGTTCGGGTTCTGGCCGCTGCCGACGCCGGCGACGATCGCCCCGTTCAGCTGGGCGATCTGGTTGATCAGCTCATTCGCCTGGCCGAGGAGGCCACCGTTGCCGCCCGCTCCCTGAAGCGAGGTGGCGAGCTGTGCCGAAGCAGCGCCGAGCTGGCTGTACATCGAGTTGAACGTTCCTGCGACATTCCGGGCATCCTGCACCACCGTTGCCGCCGCGGCCGCGCTGGAGGGTTGCGAGGCAAGTGCCGAGAGGTCGCTGAAGAGCTGGTCGAGCGACGCCGAGAGGCCGTTCGAGCCGGGCTCGGGGAACGCTGCCTGGGCGGCGCTCTGGACGCTCGCCGTCTCGTTGGCGGCGCCGAGCTGACCGCCGGCTGCGGTGGCGAGCGCCTCGTAGAGGGTGCTGCTGGCGCCGGTCACCGAGGTGATCAGCACGCCCTGGCCGACGCCGGTGCCGGACTGGGTCGGCTCGGGCGAGAGGTTGACCGTCTCCTGGGCGTATCCCGCAGTCGTGACGTTGGCGAGGTTCTGCGCCGCGGTGTCGAGCAGCGCCTGTTGGGCGTCGAGGCCGGAGGCGGCGATGTCGAGACCGAGGTTGCTCACAGCAACCCCCGCACAAAGCGCGGCGGAGCCTGCGGCGCCCGCCCGTAGACCGGCGGGATGCCGTCCGGATAGCCGGCGATCGCTTCGGCGACGAGCGCCATCCGCCGCCCGAGGAGGTCGGTGTTCTGCTCGGAGTGGGCGGCGATGCGCCGGCGGGCGGCGTTGAGCTCGGCCCGCAGCGCCGCCAGCGTCGAGGAGACGGGCTCAGGCGCGGCGTCGACGATCTCACCGAGCGTCGCCTCGCGGCGCAGCCCGAGGGTGCTGGCGAGCGACCCGACCGCGGCGGCGCGCCGCTCCCCGGCGGCACTCAGCGCCTCGACGGCGCTCAGCAGCTCCTCGCTCGCCCTCTCGAGGTAGCGGGTGCCGAAACGCTCGACGAGCCCGGTCAATACAGCGACCCGGTGCTCGACGAGAGCCGCCTGCTCGCTCTCGGCACGGATCGCCTCGACCGCTCCGTCGCCGATGCCGTGAGCGGCGAGCTCGAGCTGCTCGCCGGGCGCCGCCGCTGGTGTCATCACGCTGGTCGTCACCTGGGTACTACGGCGCGTTGGAGGTGCCGTTGGAGCCGAGCGGGACCGGGGTCTCCGCCGGCGCCTCGCCGTCCTCGCCGTGGCGCTGCAGCGACTGGTAGGCGTAGCGGACGAGCATCCGCGAGATGGCGTTCACGGCGGCGAGGGCGGCGACGAAGGCGAAGGCGAACCGCTCGAGGGCGACCTCGGCGGAGAGCTGACCGTTGAGCACGTGCACGAGGTTGAGCACGTTCACCGCGAGCGCCATCGAGACAGCGACGAGGGGGCTCATCCGCCCGACGTCGATGGCGAAGACGACGAAGCGGCGCCTCACGGCGTCACCCACTCAGAAGCGCAGCGGTCCAGCAGGCGCGCCGCCCACATGAGCGGCGTGGCCGCTCTCCGGTCGAGGGCGGCGACGGGGTAGCCGCCGGCCAGCGCCGCCGCCGGTCGCTCCGCCTCGTCGAGCTCGACCAGGCAGAGGGCGTCGATCCCGCGCAGGGCCTCGGCGAGCGCGTGCAGCTGGTCGAGGTCGGTGCGGGCCGGCACGACTGCCCAGCAGGCGTCGGGCCGGACGGCGCTCGTCACCTCGGCGATCACCCTCGGCAGCGGGCCGGCGACGCGGGCGTCGACGGCCACCACGCTCGGGCGGCGGGCGATGCGCCGGTCGGCGACCTCGGCTGCCGCGTCGCGGGCCGAGGCGACGTAGGCAGCAGAGGCGAGGAGGCGCTGCGGCCGGGTCGAGACGGCGATCACGGCTTCGGCGCCGATCCCGCGCCGCCTGGCGAGCAAGAGCGAGAGCGACCCGAGGTGCTGGGCCGATCCGGCGACGAGGACGACGGCGTCGGGCTCGTCGGGCAGCGGAGGGGCGGGAGGGAGCTGGCGCAGCTTGGCGAGCAGGCCGAGGTCAGCCGGCTCACCGAGCTCGGGCAGCAGCCGGTCCGGAAGCCCCAGGTCGCGCAGCAGGCCGGCTACGGGAGAGTGCGACGCCTGCTCGCCGCCGTCGAGCTCGACGTCGGCGTGGCCCCGGCCGCGCCCACGGCGTCGCACCGTCTCGAGAGCGGCCGTGTGGCCGTCTTCTGCCGCCTCGGGCCCGGCGAGCGCCACCGGACGCGGCGGGCCCGTCGGCGCCGGGGGCGGCTCGCAGCGAGCCGAAGGCAGGACGCCGTCGACAGTCGCGCTGCTGA
Source organism: Acidimicrobiaceae bacterium (assembly GCA_027306715.1). GTDB lineage: Bacteria > Actinomycetota > Acidimicrobiia > Acidimicrobiales > Bog-793 > DAHUZG01. Next base: position 24,153 of record DAHUZG010000181.1, on the reverse strand, counting down.
GAGCGGTGAGCAGGTCGTCGTCACCGCCGGCACGAGCCGCCGCCACGGTTGCCTCGGCCTCCTCGAGGACCTCGCTGAACTCGCGACTGATCGAGGCGAGAGGCGCCGCCGGGGCCGCCTCCGGGAGCAGCGGCGCCCGGGCGGCGTCGCCGGCGGGAGGCGGCAGGTCCTCGGCGCAGAAGCGTCGCGTCGGGGCGGCGCGACGGCTCCCGAGCGAGGGGATGTCGAGGTCGTCCTGCACGTCCTCGGCGAGGGCGTCGAGCCGGTCACCGGCAGGCGGGCGGCGACGGGTGCTCCGCTGCTGCTCACCCGCTGTCGCCGGCGCAGGCGAGGAGGCCTCGGCGTCGATCTCGAGGACGAACACCTCGTGCTCGAAGAAGCCGAGCAGCCCGCCGCTGCGCTCACGGCCGGCGCGCACGATGACGACGTCGTTGCCGAGCGCCTCGGCGGCCCTGCGGCGCGCCTCTTCAGGTGTGTTTCCCTCAAACCGCAGCAGGTTGGGCACGGCGTACCACTCCTATGGTCTCGACAAGGACGTGCGAGGAGATCTCCGCGGCGCCGAGCACGTCGAGGCGCGGCAGGCGGGAATGCAGGAGACGGCGAAGCGCCGGTCGCAGGCGGCCCGAGCAGATGACGACGGGCGCCTTGCCGGCCGCCTCGGCTGCCTGGGCCATCGTCTCGATCGAAGCGACGATGTGCTCGAGCTCGTCGGGGGCGGCGACGACGAAGCGGCCGCGCTCGCCGAGCTGCAGGGCTGAGACGAGCTGCTGCTCGAGGCCGGGGTCGAGGGTGATCGCGCTCAAGACGCCGTCGTTCGCATGAAGGTCGGCGATCGAGGGACCGAGCGCGATGCGGGCAGCCTCGAGGAGGCTGTCGGGATCCTTGGCCGAGGACGCCTGGTCGGTGACCGCCTCGAGGATTCGCACGAGATCGCGCACCGCGATCCCCTCCTCGAGCATGCCGCGCAGCACGCCCTGGACCGCTCCGAGCGAGAGCCCGGAGGCAGTCATCTCCTCGACGGCGACGGGATGGTCCTGCTTCACGGCGTCGAGCAGGATGCGGACGTCCTGGCGCGAGAGGAGCTCGCCGGCGTGGCGGCGGACGACCTCGGAGAGATGGGTCGTCACGATCGCCGATCGGTCGACGACGGTCGCTCCGGCCACCGCGGCGCGATAGCGCAGGTCGATCGGGATCCACTTGGCAGGGCCGCCGAAGGCCGGGTCCCGCGTCTCCTCACCGGGGAGATGCTCGATCCCCTTGCCGACGGCGAGGAGCTGCCCGCGAGGTGCGGTCCCGCGGGCGACCTCTACGCCGTGGACGCGGATCGCGTACTCGTTGAGCCCGAGGCGGTCGTTGTCGCGGGCGTGAACCGGCGGGATCACGACGCCGAGCTCGCGGGCGACGTTGCGGCGCAACGCCTTGACCCGCTCGAGCAGGTCGCCACCCCGCGCCCGGTCCACGAGGTCGACCAGATCGGTGCCGAGCTCGAGCTCGAGCGGCATGACGGCGGTCTGCTGGGCGAGCTGAGCCGGGCTGTCGGCGTTGGGCGGCTCGGACGCCGCCGGCTCGGCGGCCTCGCCCGTCGACGGCTCGGCCGGCAGCCGGGCACCGAGCAGGAACAACCCCCCGCCGACGATGAGGAAGGGGATCTTCGGCAGGCCGGGGATGATCGCCAGCGCCGCCATCACCAGCGCCGTGACGCGCACGCCGCGGCGGTAGCGCGAGAGCTGGCCGACGAGGTTGGTGCTGAGGTCGTCCTCGCCGGCGGCGCGGGTGACGACGATGCCGGTCGAGAGCGACATCAACAGCGCGGGGATCTGCGAGACGAGGCCGTCGCCCACCGAGAGCAGGCTGTAGGTGTTGCCGGCAACCGAGACCGAGTCGTGATGCTGGAGGATGCCGACGGCGAGCCCGCCGAGGAGGTTGACGGCGGTGATGACGATCGCTGCGATGGCGTCACCGCGGACGAACTTCGACGCTCCGTCCATCGCTCCGTAGAAGTCCGCCTCGTCGGCGATCTCCCGGCGACGGGCTCTGGCCTGCTCCTGGTTGAGCAAGCCCGAGTTGAGGTCCTGGTCGACGGCGATCTGCTTGCCGGGCATGGCGTCGAGGGTGAAGCGAGCCGCCACCTCAGCGACGCGTCCGGCACCGTTGGTGATGACGACGAATTGGATGACTATCAGGATGAGGAAGACGACGAGGCCGACGAGGATCGAGCCGCCCACGACGAAGTGCCCGAAGCTCTGGATGACGACCCCGGCGTAGGCGTGCAGCAGCACGAGCCGCGTGGCGCTCACGTTGAGAGCGAGCCGGAACACCGTCATCACGAGGATGAGCGTCGGGAACACCGAGAACTCGAGTGGTCGCCTCACCTGCATCGCAGTCAGCAGCACGAGGACCGAAGCGGTGATGTTGATCGTGATCAGCAGGTCGAGCACGAAGCTCGGCAGCGGGATGACGAGCATCACGACGACCGCCACGACAGCGAGCGGCACGGCGAGCGCCTGCAGCGTGGCAAAGCTGCGCGCTTCGCCGCGCGCTGGTGCGATCGTTGCGGCCACTCCACCCCTCCGACGGGCGAGCGATCGGTGAGATCCCTCGCTTCACCCGGGCCGGGTCGCTCCGTGACAGTCGGCCGGCCGTCCGTGGCCTGAAAGACCTACGTCACGCCGGCAGGAACGGTTGAGTGCAGGTGGTGGACGTCGACGAGAGCGCGGGCGGTCGGGCTCAGCCGGTAGACGAAGGCGAAGAGCTTGGCGACGACCTCATAGAGGGCCGGCGGCACCTCGTCGCCGACCTCGCAGCTCGCGTACACGGCACGCGCGAGCGGCGGGCTCTCGACAACGGGAACGCCACGAGCCTGCGCAGCGGCGCGGATCGCGGCGGCGATGTCGTCCTCGCCCTTGGCGAGCAGCCGCGGCGCTCGATGGCGGGCACGATCGTAGGACAGGCCGACGGCGTAGTGCGTGGGGTTGATGACGACGACGTCCGCATTTGCCACGGCGGCGATCATCTGCATCCGGGTGAGGTTGCGCCGGCGCTGTCGGATGGCACGGCGGATCTCGGGATTTCCCTCGCTCTCGCGAAGCTCGCGGCGCAGCTCGTCGCGGGTCATCCGCAGCGAGGCGCCGAACTGTCGACGCTGGAAGGCGTAGTCGGCCACACCGAACAGCAGCGCCACGACCCCGACGCGCTCGGCGAGGCCCGACACGCCCGAAGCCGCAATCTGCAGCGACGCCGCCAGCGGCAGCGTTCCGGGCCCGAGCAGGGCGTTCACGAGCGATCGGGCAGCCGCGTAGCCGACGCCGCCCAGTAGTGCCAGTCGGGCGAGGTTCTTGGCCAGGTCCCAGGCACCGGTGGGAGAGACGATTCGTCGGAAGCCGGCACGCGGGCTGATCTTCGACAGCTTGAACCCGAGCGCGCCCGGAGCGAGGTGGAAGCCGACCTGGGCGAGGTTGGCTCCGATCCCGATGAGCACGGCGACGGCGGTGACCGGCCAGACCACGTCGAGCACCGTCGCCAGACCGGCGCCGAGCAGCTGCACGGCCTTGCCGTTGTCGGGACTGGCCATCGCCTGGGTGGCGAGTGCCATGAGGTTGCCGATCGCCCTGCCGGCTCGGGCGCCGAGGCTCGGCAGCACGAGCAGCACGCCGAGGAACGACAGCCACGAGCTGACGTCGGCCGAACGGGCGACGCGGCCTTCGCGCCGCGCCTCGTGCCGGCGCTTCGGCGTCGGCTTCTCGGTCCGTTGCTCCTTGTCGGCCATGCCCTCTCCCGGGTCCTCGGCTCAGCCGAACAGCTGCCCGACGGCGCGTTGCGCGAGGTTGATGACGTCGGTCGGCAGAGCGGCGACGGCGAAGCCGAGCACGAGCAGCGTCAGCAGGATCTGCAGCGGGAAGCCGAGGGCGAGGACGTTCGCCTGCGGGGCGGTCTTGGCGAGGAGGCCGAGCAGCACCTGGGCGACGAAGAGCACGGCGACGAGCGGGGCGGCGATCTCGACGGCGGCCGCAAAGAACGAGAGAGCGTCGCTCGCCAGCGCCGCCGGCAGCGCGGCGACGTCATGGGCGGGGATCGTCGTGCCGAGTGCCCGGAAGCTGGCGTCGAAGCCGCGTGCGATGAGCACCACGCCGCCGCTCGAGAAGAGAAGGACGAGGGCGACCCAGCCGAACAGCTGGGCGATCACGGGCTCCTGCTCGAGCGATAGCGGGTCGATCGAGGGGGGCAGGTTGAGGCCGGAGAACTGATCGACGAGCGCGCCGGCACCCTCGACGGCGCCGACGAAGCACTGCACGACGAGCCCGATCAGCGCGCCGGCGGCCGCCTGGGCGACGAGCGCCCCGACGAGCCCAGGGGTCGAGGTCGGGAGGGGCTCGACGGCAAGGACGGGGATGGCGCCGATGGCAAGGCCACCGGCGACCGCGGTGCGGGCGACGAAGGGGATCGAGCTCGAGGTGAACGGCGGGGAGGTGAACACGAACGCCGTGCCTCGGACGAGCGCGAGGAAGAACGCCGTCGCTGTGGCGACGGAGATGCCGAAGGTCATCCGCCGTTCAGCAGGTGCGGGATCGTCCCGTACAGCTGCTGGGTGTAGTCGACGAGCTGGGTGAGCATCCAGTGTCCGGCCACAGCGAGGATCGCTGCCACGGCGACCAGCTTCGGCAGGAAGGTGAGCGTGAACTCCTGGATCGAGGTGACGGCCTGGAAGAGCGAGATGAGCAGCCCGACGGCCAGCGTGGCGACGAGGACGGGTCCGGCGAGCTTGGCCACGAGCACGATCGCCTGGCCGACGAGGTTGACGGTGGTGTTGGTGTCCATCGCCTGGTCAGTGGAAGCTCGTGATGAGCGAGTGGATGACAAGGCTCCACCCGCTCACGAGGACGAACAGCAGGATCTTGAACGGGAGCGAGACAAGAGTCGGTGGCAGCATGAACATCCCCATCGACATCAGCACCGAGGCGACGACGAGGTCGATGACCATGAACGGGATGAAGATGATGAAGCCGATGACAAAGGCGCTCTGCAGCTGGGAGAGGACGAAGGCGGGGACGACCGTCGTCATCGGCAACAAGGAGAGCGCTCGCGTGCTCTGATGCGCCTCGCTCGTGAACAGCGTGAGGTCGCCCTGGTCGGTCTGGCGCAGCATCCAGCTCCGAAGCGGGTCCTCGGCGCGGGTGATCGCCTGCGTGGCGGTGATCGTTCCGTGCAGGTAGGGCTGGACAGCGCCATGGTCGATCTGGGAGAGAACGGGCGCCATGATGAACAGCGAGAGGAACATGGCGATGCCCGCCAGGACTTGGTTCGGGGGGATCGCCTGCAGGCCGAGAGCGTTGCGGGTCAGCCCGAGCACGATGAAGATCCGGGTGAAGCCGGTCATCAGCACGAGAAGCGACGGGGCGACCGACAGCAGGGTCAGCGCGATGACGATGACGAGCGCGCTCGACGGGCTCTTCAGCCCGTTCAGGCTGACGTTGACGCTCGGGCTGGCGGCGAGGAGGTAGGGGTGCATCGGGCGCCTTCGTGACGGCGCCGCGGGATCAACGGCGGACGGTGCGCTCCCGCAGCGAGCTGAGCAAGGCGTCCCATGCCGAGGAGGTTCCGAGTTCTGCTGACGGCACCGTCCATGGCGCGTCTGGGGGGAGATCAGGTAGCCCCTCGACGTCGTCGAGGGCCGTCGACTCGTCCGCCAGCTCACTGATCAGCTGCACGGCCTGTGCGGTGACACCGAGCAGGAGGAGGCGACCAGCAGCTTGGACGACGAGGAGGGAGGAGGTGCGTGAGAGGTTGCGGCGAGCGAGCACCTCGAGCTCCGGCACCGGGGCAGTGCCGCGTCCGCGCTGGCTGGCTTGCCGCCGCGCCGGTGCCGGGCGGGTCCCTCCCCGTCTGGAGGCGGCCAGGCCGGCGAGTGCGCCCGCTCGTCGTCCTGGCGCCGCCCGTGCCCCGCTCGCGCCGCGCTGGCGGCGGCCGAGGAGACGTGCGCACGCCATGACGAGCCCGAGGACGATGCTCAGAGCCACGAGCATGCGGACGAATTCGAGCAGCGTCGCCATCAGTCGGTGGCTCCCCGCACGATCTCGGTGATCCGGACCCCGTACTCGTCCTCGACCTCGACGATCTCGCCGCGGGCGATCACGACGTCGTCGTTGGCGACGACGTCGACCGGGGCGCCAACCGTGCGGTCGAGCTCGACCACCTGCCCGACGTGCAGGTCGAGGACCTCCCGGATCGGCAGGCGGGTTCGCCCGATGAGGACGCTGATCCGGAGCGGGACGTCGCGAAGGCGCGCCATGCGGCGTTCCAGCGAGTCCTCGGACGCGGCCGGCGGGGACTTGTCGACGGATGCTTCGTCGCCGCTGCGGGTGTCGGTGTCGGCGGTCATCGTGGTAATACCTCCTCGAGGATGGAGCAGGCGACATGGGCACCAGAGCGGCCCTGGCGCGCCCGGGCGACGAGGACGCCCTCGACCCGGACGTCGAGCGGGCGCTCGAGCGGGTGGTAGAGCCGGACGACGTCGCCGGTCGCCAGGCTGGCGACGGCGTCGGGAGTGAGCTCGACGGGCGGCACCTCGAGCCGCAGCTCGAGCGGCGCCTGCAGCACCCGGTCGCGCGACACGAGGTCTCTCTGCTCGGCCGGCTCGGTGACGCTCGCCAACCTCATTGCGTCGGTCATCTGGCGGACGAGCGCGAAGGGCAGGCACAGCGCCAGCGGGGCGGGGTCGTCGCTGCCGAGGAAGACCTCGAAGCGGACGAGCAGGCACATCTCGGTCGGGTTGGCGAGCGGGACGAACTGGAGGTTGGTCTCCTGGGCGACCATCGTGGCCGAGGTGCGGCGGACGCGGGCAAAGGCGTGGGCGAGCTCGTCGATGAGGCCCTGCAGCACCGGCCCGAGCACTCCGTTGTCGGTCTCGGTGAGGACGCGGTGAGACGGGTAGGGAGCACGAGCGGACCCGCCGAGGCGGAACTCGAGCATCCGAAGCGCCCCTCCGAGCGGCATCGCCAGCATGCCCGTGCCCCCGAGCGGCGCCAGGGTGAAGGTGACGAGGTACTGCTCGCCCGGAAGCTGGTCGGCGACCTCACGCCACTCGGTCTCGCCGGTTCCGCGGTAGTGGAGCTGGCAACTCTTGTGCAGCGATGTCGAGAGCTCGATGGTCGCATGGCGGGCAAAGGCGTCGAAGACCGCGCCGAGGGCGCGGACATACGAGCGGTCGATCCCCTCAGAGCGCCGGAAGTCGTGCAACCGGACGCTCATCGCGCCTTTCCTGCTCTGACCGTCGATCGGTGGGCGCCAGCCGCCGGCCGCTTCGCCGGCGAGGTCGGCTGGCGGGCGGGGAGGCGTGCCGCCCCGAGCGGGGAGCCGGCGGGTGGATTGGAGATGACGATGTTGACCCTCCGGTTCTGTGCCTGGTTGGCCGGCGAGGTGTTCGGCACGAGGGGGTGGTACTGACCGAAGCCGGTGAGCATCAGCTGTGTTGGGTCGACGCCGTCAGGGGTTTGCAGGCGCGTGACGACGAAGACGGCGCGCTCGGCGGAGAGCTGCCAGTTGTTGACGTACGGACCGCCGACGATCGGCTCGTTGTCGGTGTAGCCCTGGACGTCGTCGGTGTTGGAGTAAAGGCGCAGCACCTTGGCGGACACGTCGACGACCTCGTCTCCGACGGGCGTCAGCTGGGCGGAGTCGATGCTGTAGAAGGTCTTGCCGGTGACAAGCCCCTCGATCACTCCGACGGCGGCCCTCGTGATGCTCACGTCGCCGAGAAGGTGCGCCTGGCGCAGCGCCTGGATGAGCTGTAGCTCGATCGTCGCCGCAGAGGCGTACATATGGACCTCGTACTTGCCCGGCCTGCCGGGGTGGGGGAGCGTCTTCGCCGACGACGGGAGGGCGCTGCCGTTGTTGAACGAGGCGTTGATGCCTTTCTCGAACTCGGCGTACTTGACGTGGTTGAGGCTCGAGAGCGCGTAGAGGACGATGAACAGAACGAGCAGCAGCGTGATCATGTCGGAGTAGGTGAGCAGCCAGCGCTCCATCCCGCCGGAGTGCTCGTCACCGTGGTCGTGGATCATCGCCCGCTTGGCGGCGGCGGGAGTGTTCACGCGGCGCTCTCGTTTGCCGCCCGCTCGTCGGCCGGTCGTTCCCTCGGCGGCAGGAACGGGACGAGTCGGTCCTTCAGCTGGGGGCCGGAGATCCCCTCTTGAACGGCGAGCAGGCCCTCGACGACGAGCTCTTTGTAGGCGATCTCCTGGTCAGAGAGGCGCTTCAGCTTGTTGCCGATGGGCAGCCAGACGACGTTGGCGGTGAGCACGCCCCACAAGGTGGCGGTGAAGGCGCTGGCGATCGCCGGACCGAGCGTGCCCGGGCTCGTCAGGCTGCCGAGGACGTGGACGAGCCCGATCACCGTGCCGAGGATCCCGATGGTCGGCGCGTAACCGGCCATGTCCTGGAACGCCTTGTACCCGACGCGGTGACGCTGGCGGATGCCGTGGATCTCTGCGTCGAGCACCATCCGCACCCGCTCCGGGTCCGAGGTCGTCGTGATCAGCTCGACGCCGGTCCGTGTGAACGGATCGTCCTTGGCCTCGGGCAGCTCGCGTTCGAGAACCTTGAGGCCGCCGGTACGGGCAGCGCGGGCGAGCTCGATCAGGTGCTCGGTGAACTCCGCCGGGTTGTAGCCCTTGCCGGGCTTCATCGCCACCATGAAGGCCTTCGGCAGCAGCGAGGCGTCCTTCTTCACCCCGCCGGCGATGGTGGCGCCGATCGTCCCGCCGAAGACGAGGAGCAGCGCGGGGATCTTGATGAGCGAGCCCGGCTGGCCGTGGTCCATGATCATCGAGACGAAGATGGCGACGAAGGCGGTGAGGATGCCGGCCGGGGTCACGTCTGGTCGTCCTCGCGATTCGGCAGGACGCGCAGGGTCGGACCGTCGATGCTGGCCCGAGCCGACTCGGTGGCGAGCGAGAACGCACGAGCCAGGACGCGTGCTTTGGACTCGTCGATCTCACCGATGAGCTGCTCGTAGCTCTCGATTACCGTCAGCCGGCCGCCCTCGACGAAGTAGACGTTGCTCGTCGACGTCGTCTCGTTGCGCTCGATGCGCTCGACACGATCGACGTTCAGCGCCGCCGTGCGGCCGTCGAGCTTCGTCACCACGATCACCGGCACCGCCCCGTCGGCCGCTTGCGCGCCTGAGCTAACGACGCTCGCCTGGATGAGCTTGAGCGGCGGTCGGTCGGCGAAGAGGCGCTGCGCGGTCATCGGGATCAGGCGTTGTTGACGAGCGCCTGGAGGACGGTCTGGGTCGTCGAGACGACCTTGGTGTCGGCCTGGTAGGCGGTCTGTGCCTCGATGAGCGATGTCAGCTCGGTGCCGACGTCGACGTTGGACTGCTCGAGCGCGCCGCCGAGGAGCGAGCCGAGCCCGTTGGTGCCGGCCGCGCCGACCTTGGCGACGCCCGAGGCGGCGGTCGGCTGGTACTGCAGGTTGCCGAGGTCGGCGAGCCCGCCCTGGTTGGCGAAATCCGCCAGGGCGATCGTGCCGAGCAGCTGGGACTGGCCGTTCGAGAAGGTGCCGGTGATGGCGCCGGTCTGCCCGATGGCGAAGGACTCGAGCGTGCCTGAGGTGTAGCCGTCCTGGGTGGCGACGTTGACGCTTTGCGCCGAGGCGTACTGGGTGACAGCACCGTTGGACCCTGGAGCAGGGAGGATGAAGTTGATGTGGGTCTCGTTCCACTGGTAGCCGGAGGGCAGTGCAGCGGTGGTGGCGAGCGTCGTCTGGCCCGTGACGGTGGCTCCGTTCACCTGCTGGAGCTGGCCGCCGGGGCTGAACTGCAGCGTGACCGGGGAGGTGAAGAGGTTCGACGAGCCGACCGAGGCCTGCATCGACCACTGGTTGGCGGTCCCCGTCGGGGTGAATGTCATCGTGACGGGGACCTCGTTGCCCTGTGCGTCGAACAGCGTCGTCGTCGTCGTCACCGGGCTCGTCGTCGGCGTCCCTGCGGGCAGGTTGCCCCCGAGGGTGACGTTGGCCGACTCCTGCGGGGCGATCACGAGGCTGCTCGGGATCGTGAGCGGGCCGGTGGGCCCGGTCGTCGGCGCGCCGGGCGCCCAGCCCTGGACGAGGCCGCCGCTGGCGGTGGCGAGGTTGCCGTTGGAGTCGAGCTGGAAGTTCCCGTCCCGGGTGTAGTACGTCTGGCCGCCCTGCTGGACGACGTAGAAGCCGTTGCCCTGGATCGCCGAGTCAGTCGGCGAGCCGGTCTGGACGGTGGCGCCTTCGCTGAAGTTCGTCGTGATCGCCGACACCTGAGCGCCGGCGCCGATCGCCGAGGGGTTGGTGCTGGCAAGCCCCGGCGAGGGCGCGCTGGCGGGGGTGAGCTGCTCGGTGAGGACGTCCTCGAACTGCGCCGTCGTCGCCTTGTAGCCGTTGGTGTTCGAGTTGGCGAGGTTGTTGCCGATCGTGTCGATCATCGTCTGCATCGTCGAGATGCCCGAGTCGGCGGCTGCGAGCGAGCGAACCGTCATGTCGTGACCTTCTTTCTGTTTGTCGTCGTTCCGGTACTGGGTCGCCGGATTGACCGGCGGGGATCGGGGTGCGCGGTGCTGTCGGGTACTGAGGGTCAGAGGAGATGCGGCGGACGGGTGCCTAGCCGGTCGTGGTGGCGCCGCCCGCCGGCGCCGCCGGGCCGGCGGTGCTCGGGCTGGCGGTGCTCGGGCTGGCGGTGCTCGGGGCGGCGGTGCTCGGGCTGGCGGCAGCCGCCGACGTCCCGATCGAGGTGACCGACGACAGGTCCATCGAGTCCTTTCCGACCTCGAGCACCGCGGAGCCGGAGGCGAGAGCGACCGAGTCGACGACGCCGCTCAGAGGCTTGCCGGAAAGGTCGCTACCACTCACCGTCCTCCCGATGAGGGCGTTGGCGGCTGCGGTCTGGTCGGTGGCGGCGATCTGGACCTGTGTCTGGACCTGGGAGAGAGAAGCGAGCTGGCTCAAGAAGTCCGACGTCGTGGTCGGGTTGAGAGGGTCCTGGTACTTCAGGCTGTCGACCAGCAAGGTGAGGAACTCGCCGGGTTGCAGCAGTTGCCCTGTCGTCTGGCCGGTGGCCGGCGCGCTCGCTCCCGGGCCGGTGCCGGCCTGCGAGGCAGCCTGGGTGGTGGCGAGTCCCGCAGCCGTGAGCGGGATGGCGGTCAGTGGTTCCATGTCGCTCCTAGAGGACGAGATCGATGTGCAGGTCGGAGCCGCCGGGAACCCGCGCAGCCAGCGCGGGCGCGGACCCACCCGGTGTGGCTGGCGCGGCAGGTACCGCGAGAGGCGCCTGACGAGCTCCCGGCGCTGCGCCCGCTCCCCAGCCACGGGGGTCTCCCGGAGCGGCTCCGCCCTGCCCACCGCCAGCTCCTGCGCCGGAGTTGCTCCCGCCGTACGTATCGCCGTGCTGTGGGGACGGAGGCTCATGCTCGTGGTCGGCGAGGGAGAGGTGGACCTCGCGGCCGCCGTGCGCCAGCTCCGCCGCGAGCTGGTGCAGGCTGTCGCGCAGGGCGGCGTGCCCGGCGACGCTGGCGGCGTTGAGCACGACCCGGACGGCGCTGCCGCTCAGCTCGACCGAGGCGTGGACGGCCCCGAGCTCGGGCGGAGTGAGGCGGGCGGTCACGGCAAAGCTGCCGTCGGCGGTGACCACAGGCCGCGAGAGGACCGTGGCGAGCGCGACGTGATCGAGCCCCGGCGCGGCGGGGGCGGCGCGGCCGATCGGAGGTGGCGTGTAGGTGCTTTCCCGCGGCCCGCCAGGGGCGGGGACTGGCCCCGGGGGCACCGACGCGCCGACGGGCTGCTTGCCGGAGGTCGTCTCGCTGCCGCCCGAGTGCGCGGGAGACAAGGCGGCGGGACCGGCAGGACGTGGCGTCGCTTCGGCTGTGCCCGGAGCCGATGCCTCGACCTGTGCAGCCGGTGGCCCGTTCCTGGCCGCAGCGATCTGCTGCACTCCAGCGGCGGGTGGAGCTGGTGCCGCGGGCGCGAGATCCTGCGCTCCCGGCGGCCCCGCCGGGACGGGGCCATCCGGTGAAGGCCTTGCCGGCACGCTCGTCGCGCCCTCCGGAGGTACCGGGCCAGAAGGCGGCGCCGGTGCTGTCGACCGGTTGGGCGCCGACGGGCTGTCGGCGCTCCACTGGGCTGTGGCGCTCGGTAGGGGATCGGCGCTCGGCCGGGTGACGGTGCTCGGCTTTGCAGCAGTCCTGGCGTCCGCGGCGGCGGTCGGCCCGACATCGGAGACCGGCCGAGCAGCGGCGGTTGGCTGAGCAGTCGCGCTCGCCGGGCTCGAGGACTGGTCGATGCCGCCGGCCAGCCGAGCTGGTGGCCCTCCCGCCTCCCCAACGGCGGAGGCAGCGCCCGAGCGGAGGGCAGCGGGGGGGATGACCACCGTGGCGCCCATGACCACCTTCCGGCTCGGCGCGCCGGTCTCGAGCACGGGAGCGGCGACATGTCGCGATGCGCTGCGAGTCGACGACGGGTAGGGGACGTCGAGCGACGGGACGCTCGCGACCATCGTCGAAGTCGTCGGCGTGATCCCCGGTGCCGCCGCCTGATGGCGCGTCGCAGCAGAGCCGTTGGCGTGGGCGCCGGGCTCGGCGTTGCCGAGCACACCGGCGGCGTGTGCTGCTGCTGCAGCAGCGGCGATCGCCGCGGCGACGATCGCTCCGGGTGTCGCCGCCACGTCGGGGGCGACCGGCGGCGGGAAAGGGCGATGCGCGAGGCGTTGTTGCGCTCTCTGCACGCCTCTGTCGGCTCCGCCGCTGCTCGCTCCGCCGCTGCTCGCTCCACCTCCGGGCCCGCCGGAGCCGCCCGGGTTGAGCTGCTCGAGGACGGCGGCGAAGGCGTCGGCGGCTTGCCCGGTGCTGACCGGTCCGGCCGGCTGCTCGCCACCGGTGGCGGCACGACTCGGCACGCTGGTGGCTAAGACGCGACTCATGCGACACTTCCTGTGCTCATGCCGGCGCGAGCGAGAACAGTCGCCACGTCGACCGCTGTCTGGCTGTTGGAAGGGATGCCGCTGCTCGCTTGGACCGCAGCCGGGCCGGCGTTGTAGGCGGCCAGGGCGAGCGACCAGCTGCCGAACTGGTTGTAGAGACTGGCCAGATAGCGGGCCGCGCCGGGGATCGCCGAGCTCGGATCGAACGGCTGCACGCCCTGGGCTGCCGCTGTCGCCGGCATGAACTGCGCGATCCCCTCGGCGCCCGCGCTCGACACCGCCGCCGGCTGGAACCCTGACTCGGTCTCCAGCACGGCCGCGAGCAGGGGAGCCGGTACGCCGGCCGCGGCCGCCGAGGCCTCGACGAGCGATGCGTACTGGCCCGGCACAGGGACCGGGCCGACCGCCACGCTCGAGGCACCTGGCACGCTCGAGGTCCCGGTGCCGCTCGTGGTGCTGAGAGCGTTCGAGGCGTTCGGCAGCACGGCCGGCAACGCTGGCATCGAGGCGAGTGCCGCGCTCGCAGCCCCACTGGCGACCCCGACACGCCGGATGGCGAGCGGCGTGACCGGAACGGGCTGTACCTGGACGGTCTCGCCGGTCTGGGGAGCAGCGATCATCTCGTTGTTGCCGATGTAGATGGCGACGTGACCGGGCTGTCCGGGGCCGGCTCCGTTCTGCCCGGGCTCGAAGAAGAGAAGGTCGCCGGGCTGGGCGGCGGCGAGGCTGGCGACGCTGGTGCCGGAACCGACCTGCTCGTACGAGGTCCGAGGAAGGCTCACGCCGAGGTCGGAGAAGACATGCTGGACAAGTCCTGAGCAGTCGAAGCCGGTGGTAGGGCTGGTACCGCCCCACACATAGGGGACGCCGAGATAGCGAGCGGCGTCGGCGACCACAGCGATCCCACCGCCGGTCGCTCCCGGCGACGACTCGGCGGTCTGCACCGCCTGCTGCGCCTCGACAGCAAGCGTCGTGGCCGGTTCCGCCGCTGCCGTCCCGGCTCCCACGCTCGTCCCGCCGCCAGCTGAGGATCCGGCCCCGACGGCCGCCGGGGACGCCGCCGCCGGGGACGCCGCCGCCGCAGAGGCGAGCGCCGAGGAGGTGGAGCTCGGCGGTGCCGTTCCTCCCGCTCTTGTCGTGGCGCCAGCAGCGGCGCCGAGGGCGGCCAGCTCTGCAGCGGCAGCCGAGCTGGCGGCACCGGTCGAGGCCGGCACGGTCGCTCCCGGCACGGTCGCTCCCGGCACGGTCGCTCCGATGGCCGCTGCGGCCGTGGCCGCAGGGGTGGCCGCCGAGGCCGGAGCCGAGCTGGCCGAGGTCGAGGCGGCCGCCAGGAGGACCGAGAACGGGTCGGTCGGGGCGCCGCTGGCGACAGAGGCCGGGCCGCTCGAGCCGGCGGCGGGAGCCGCGAGGCTCGACAGCGCGTCGAAAGTCGCTTGGATCGCGGCCATCTGGGACGGGACCGGAATCGCCGCGAGGGGTGCAAGCTCAGCCGGCACGGCTTTGCTCCATGCGCTGTGCCGCCGACCGGGCGCTCACGACGTCATCGATGGCGCGCACCTCCGCACGTTCCCGCTCGTCCATCCACTCGCGCCGCCGGCGCTCTGCCAGCCGCTCGAGCGTCGCCACCTTCTGGCGGGCGCCGATTGCCGCCGCACGCGCCAGCTCGTGCTCAGCGAGCGCGTCGTCGAGCGCCTCCCGTGCCGCACTGGCGCGCTCGACGAGCCAGCCGGCGCGCTGGCGAAAGTCGGCGAAGGCGCCAGAGTCCATCGGCGCCAGCACGGTGGGCAGCGCCTCGCACGCGGCGCTCGCCTGCCGCAGGGCCGCCGCCGAGAGGGCGACCCGACGAGTCATCGCGGCGAGCACCTCCTTGGCTCGATCCTCCTCGATGCGGCGCACGCGCAGCACGGTCTCGAGGCGGAAGCGGAACGGCACGCTCACCGCAGGACCCCGCCTGACGCGCTGCCGAGCGCGGCGGCGCCCTCGCGCAGCGGGAGCGACTCGAGCCGGGCGATCGTCTCCTCGAGGGGCGCCGGCTCCTGGAGCCCCTGGCGGCAGAAGGCGTCGATCACCGGCTTCTGGACGACGGCTCGGTCGACGACCGGGTTCGTGCCCGGCACGTAGGCGTCGATCTCGATGAGGTCGCGAGCGTCCCTGTAGGCGGCGAGCAGAAGCCGGACCCCCCGCGCCGCGTCGAGCTGCTCGGCGCTGGCGACCGCCGGCGCGACGCGCGACACCGAGCCGAGCACGTCCACGGCGGGGTAGTGCCCGGCCTCGGCGAGGGCGCGGGAGAGCTGGATGTGGCCGTCGAGGATCGAGCGGGCAGCGTCCGCGATCGGCTCGTTCATGTCGTCGCCCTCGACGAGCACGGTGTAGAGGCCTGTGACCGAGCCGCTCTTGGCCGTGCCGGCACGCTCGAGCAGGCGCGGCAGCAGCCCGAAGACGCTTGGCGGGTAGCCGCGCGTGGCGGGGGGCTCGCCGGCAGCGAGGCCGACCTCGCGCTGAGCCATCGCGAAGCGCGTCAGCGAGTCCATCAACAGCAGCACGTCAAGGCCGTGGTCCCGGAACCACTCGGCGATCCTCGTGGCGAGAAAGGCTGCCCTTATCCGGACGAGAGCCGGCTCGTCGGAGGTGGCGACGACGACGACCGCTCGTCGCAGCCCCTCCTCGCCGAGGTCCCGCTCGATGAACTCGGCGACCTCGCGCCCACGCTCGCCGACGAGCGCCACGACGCTGACGTCCGCCTCGGTGCCGCGAGTGATCATCGAGAGCAGCGAGGACTTGCCGACACCAGAGCCGGCGAAGATACCGAGTCGCTGACCCTGGCCGCAGGGGACGAGCCCGTCGAGGACTCGCACACCGAGGGCCAGCTGGGAGTCGACGAGCCGCCGGCGCAGGGGATGCGGCGGCGAGCCCTCGATGCTCACCTCCTCGAGCCGGGTGATGGGCGGCCCGTCGTCGATCGGGTTGCCGAGGCCGTCGAGAACACGCCCGAGCAGCTGCTTGCCGACGCGCACGGGAAGCGGGTGGCCGAAGTCCTCGACAAGGGCGCCCACCCGCAGTCCCGCGGTGTCGCCGAAAGGCAGGCACGTGATGCGGTCGTCACGAGCGGCCACGACCTCGGCAAGGATGTCCGGCCCGTCACGGCGAAGGGCGCACCCGTCGCCGATCGCCGGCGTGATCCCGCTGACCTCGATCGACATCCCGACCATTCGTGCCACCCGGCCGAACCGTCGCGGGCGCGCCGCCGCCAGCAGCTCAGGTCGCAGGCCGGCGAGCAGCTCAGACATCGGGGCCCCCGGCGCGGTCGAGCAGCTCCTTGACGCGCGCCACCGCCGCCTCGATCCGGGCGTCGACGAGGGTGACGCCGGTGTCAAGGACGCAGCCGCCGCGTCCGACGCTCGGGTCGGCGACGAAGCTGAGCAGCGGGTGCGAGATCTCGCCGAGCAGCTCGACGTCGGCCGGGTTGCAGCGGGCGACGGCTGGCGTGCTGGCGGGAACGAGGGCGAGCGCCCGCGCGATGGCGTCGGCACCGGGATTGGCCGACAGCGCGATCTCGTGCTGCAGCACGGCCTCGACGATCTCGAGAGCGAGCTCTGTCGCCGACTTGGCGAGGCGGTCGAGCTCGTCGCTCAATTGCGCCCGCACGAACAAAGCGGCGTTCTCGAGGAACGACATCGCGTCGGCGAGGCGACCGACGAACATCTCCTCGAAGATGGTGCGCCTCTGCGCCGCTTCCTCGGCGGCGAGACGGAGACCCTCCTCGTAGCCGGCACGGCGGGCTTCTTCCCGAGCGATGTCGAGCGGGTCGCCCGTGAGCTCGAGCAGCTCGGGGCGGAGGCGTTCCACCTCGGAGGCGTCGCCGGCGCGGATGATCGCAGTGCGTGACATCGCTCAGATCATCGGCTCGTCGTTGCCGCGGCTGATCGTGATCGCCCCTTCGGCCTCGAGCTCGCGCACGGCTTTCACGACGTTGCCCTGCGCCGCGTCGACGGCGGAGAGGCGGACCGGCCCCATCACCTCGATCTCCTCGTCGAGCTCTTGGGCAGCGCGCTCGGAGAGGTTCCGCTTGACCTTCTCGAGCACCTCGGGGTCGTCGCCGCTTCCTTTGAGCGCGAGCGCGAGATCGGAGATGGTGACCCGCCGGAGCACCTCCTGAAGGGTCCGGTCGTCGAGCTTGAGGGCGTCCTCGAAGGTGAACATCCGCTCGCGCACAGCATCGGCGAGCACCCGGTCGCGTGCCTCGAGGTCGGCGAGCACCTGCTTCTCGGTCGAGCTGTCAGCGCGGTTGAGGATCTCGACAAGCGAGGGGATGCCTCCGGGCGCGAGGCTGCCCTGGCTGCCGAGGCCGCGCAGCTTGCTCGCCAGGACGCTCGCGGCCTGGCTGATCGCCTCGGGGGCGACTCGGTCCATCGTGGCGATGCGCTCGACCACCTCGGCGCGGAACTCCGGCGGCATGACGTCCATCAGCGCAGCTGCGTCGCCGGCAGGCAGGTGTGCCAGCACCACGGCGACTGTCTGCGGGTGCTCGTCGACGAGCAGCGGCACGACGTTGCTCGGCTCGGCGTGAGAGAGGAAGGCGAGCGGTCCGACGGCGACCTTGGACTGCATATGGGCGAGCACCTCTGCAGCGCGCTCGGGGCCGAGGGTCTCGGCGAGGATCGACCGGGCGCGCTCGATCCCGCCCTGGCCGACGGCGCGCACGGCGTTGACCCGCGTCACGAACTCGACGATCACCTCCTGCACGACGTCTCGCTCGAGTGTCGGAAGGCTGGCGATCTCGGTCGTCAGCTCGACGGCCTCCTCGTCGGAGAGCGATCGCAAGATGGCGGCGGAGCTCTCGGTCGGCAGCTGGGCGAGCACGACGGCGACCTTCTGCTGGCCGGAGAGCTGATCGGCACGAACCGCCGATCGCTTCCGCGTCGTAGTCGGGCCGCTCGCCAGGGACGGGGCGGCGTCGGTGGCGGTGCTCATGACCGGCCACCCGCCGTTGCCGGAGCGCCTGACCCGGAGCCGCCCCGGGCGCCCCGCTCACGCGACCAGTTGCGCATCAGCTGTGCGACCTCGCTCGGATTCTCCTTGATGTACCCCTCGACGTGAGCGGGAACGGGACCGACGGCGGGCATCAAGGAGGCGAGCGTGTCGCTGCCGTTGATCGCGGGCACCTCGCCGGTGTCGAGCTCGGCGGGGTCGGTGAAGCGCCCGGCGCCGATCGGGATGGCGCCGCTGCCGCCGGGACCGAGCTGCGCGAGCGGGATCTCCTCGAAGCGCGGAGCCCGGCGCTTGGAGACGACGAGGGCGGCGAAGAAGAGACCGAGCACGAGCAGCACCAGCGCCGCCGAAGGCGCCACCGACTTGAGCTTGGTGACGATCGACTGCTTGACGGCGGCGGGAACAGCCGGGGAGTTGGCGGCGAACGGCAGTGCCGAGACGACGAGCGAATCAGCACCCTTCAGGTTGAGCCCCGCCGCGGCCGTGACGAGGTTGCGGATCTGCGTGAGGCTGGCGGGCGTGACGAGCCGCTTGACGCTCGAGTTCAGCACCACCGCCACCGAGGTCGCCTGCACCTGGCCCGGCGGTATCTGCGTTGTCGAGCTCGACGTCCCGTAGGCGTAGTTGGCGCTGTTGCTCGAGGTCTTGTAGTTGCCGCTCTGGTTGGTCGTCGCCGGTGGCTGTCCCGATCCGGCGATGCCGGCCTGCGACGGGTTGTTGCCGTTGTAGGTCTGGGTCTGGTTGGACTTGGTCGTCGGGACGGTGACCGGCTTGCCGTTCTTCCCGAGCTGGAACCCTGTCGTCTGCTGCGACTGCTGGGCGAAGTTGAGCACGGCGTGCACCTGGACCGCTGCGTTGTCGGCGCCGACGAGGCGGGTCAGCAACGTCGAGATGTTGCTCTCGACCAGCTGGTCATAAGCGACTGCCTGCTGCTGATCCTGGCTGGCGGAGGTGTCGACGCCGGGCGCCGACAGGACGTCGCCCTGGTTGTCGACGACGGTGACGTTGGCGGGCGAGAGGCCGGGCACGGCCGAGGCGGTGAGATGGACGATCGCCTCCACCTGGGTGCCGGAGAGGGTCACGCCCGGTTGGAGAGCGACGAGGACAGACGCCGAGGGCGCCGTCTGGTTCGTCACCGCGAAGGTGCTCTGCTGGGGGACGACCAGAGACACCTGTGCGTTCTGGACGCCTTGCATCGTGTCGATCGCCGACTGGAGCTGGGAGGCGAGCGCCTGCTGGTACTCGACATCTTGGACGAAGCTCGACGACGTGATGCCCGTGCCGGCAAGAGTCTGGAAGGTGATCGTCCCGCCGCTCGGCAAGCCGCTCTCGGCCAGGGTGATCCGCTCCTGGTTGACATCCTGCTCGGGGACGAGCACGGTCGTCCCGCCGTTGGTCAGCTCATAGGGGATGTGATCGTTGGTCAGCTGCTGGGTGACCTGACCGGCGGCTTGTGGTTGCAAGTTGGCGAAAAGCGTCGTGTAGTTGGGGCTGCTCGAATGCGTGAGGAAGAGCATGCCGCCGAGGACGACGCCGGCGAGGGCGATGAGGGTGACGGTCTTCTGGCCCGAGGTGAAGCCGGCAAGGAAGCGCCGGCTGCGCTCGAAGGCCCCGTTCAGCTGCTTGCGGGAGTCAAAGGGCAGGACAGCCATCGGCTCAGGTGCTCATCGACATGATGGAGTTGAACGCCGTCACGGCGCGGTCTCGCACCGCTGTGACGAGCTGGATCGACAGCTGTGCCTCGGTCGCGGCCACGGTGACATCGGCGACGTTGGCCTGTCCGGTGGCTCCGGCGAGGGCGAGGTTGGTGGCGTTCTGCTGCACGCCGTTGGCGCTGTCGATGGCGTTCCCGAGCAAGGTGGCGAAGCTGTCGCCACCCGCGGCGCCGGTCGCTCCGCTCGCCGCCGCAGGACCTGCAGAGGCGGCGGGGCTCGACGTGGCGGTCGCGGTGAGAGGAGTGATCGGCGGGATCATCGTCAGCCCTTCAGGTTGAGGATCGCCTGGTACGCGGTGTCGGCCTTGCTCAGGACGGCGGCGTCGGCCTGGTAGTTGGTCTGCGCCTCGACGAGGCTGACGAGCTCGTGGCCGATGTTCACGTCGGGCATGGTGACGAGCCCGTTCTTGGCGAGCGGGCTCGACGGGTCAGGGACCGTGACGCCCTTGGCACTGCCGAGGGCGACGCCGACAACTTGCACGCCGGCACCGAGATCGGCGTTGCCCGGCGCGACGGTCGCGGGAGGCTGCGCCTGGATCTCGAGGTACTGCGCGCGGTAGACCGGTTGGCCGGGCGTGACGGCGTCCTGAGCGTTGGCCACGTTGCCTCCGATCGTGTCGATCCAGGTCTCGTCGACGTTGAGGCCGGATCCGGCGACGGCGATCGTCGGGAACATCGACACGTTTGCTCCTTTCGTTGTCGGGGTGGCGGCGCCGCGCGGTGGCGGCCCGTCGAGATCTGCGATCAGCCGGTGATGGCGCTCGTGAGAGTCGAGAACTGCGCGTTCAACGAGTTGACGACGGACTGGTTCTCGAGGTTCGTCTGGCTGAGAAGTGACATCTCTGCCGAGAGATTGACGTTGTTGCCGTCGCTTGCCGAGGCAAGGCCTTCGGGGACCACTGCAGCGGTGGCCAGGCCGCCCCGCTGGAGGGCTCCGGCTAGCGAGCTCTCGAAGGTGACGGTGCTCGCCTGGTACCCGGGAGTGCTCTCGTTGGCGATGTTATTGCCAATGACTTGTGAGCGATTCTGTATGGAGTCGAGCGCGAAGTTCAAGATGCTGATGGCCTGCACCGCGTCGGACATCGCTGCCTCTCACGTAGCTGCACACACCAACTCATAACAGTGGTGGCGCGTGTGGTCGGAGGTGGAGCCGTCCGTGGCCGCTCTGCCAGCTGGGCCGATCCCTGTCCCAGCGCTGACGGTGAGCTAACGGTCACAACACGGTGGCCGTTTAGCATCGTGGCCCAGCCGTCCCAAGGTCGATGGCCCAGGATGGTCACGGCGCGCACAGCTGTGTCAGCCGGCTCGGGACGGCCGCCCGGCGCTCGGCGGCCCGGCCCGCCGGGCACCTCGGTCACCCGGCGGCCGGCGCCGGATCGAGCCGATGTCCCGGGCGCCGCCCCGGGCCGGTGCCGAGGCGACAAGAATCGGGGCATGTGGCCGGAACCGGAGCGTGAGCTCGAAGACGGGGCGCTCGACGCGCCCGGGACCGCGAACCGGCGCAGCGTCGGCGGCTCTCTCGTCCCGGCGATCTCTCGCCGCCGCCTGCTCCTCGGCGCCGTGCGGGGGTTGGCGCTGGCGGGACTGGCGCTCCCGGCCCGAGGGCTTCGCAGCGACCTTCGGGCCGCCCGCTTTGCCGGCGAGCCGGCGCTGTCGCGAAGACTGCTCGCTGCCGGGACCGCTGACGCCGGTCCGCTGGTGGTCGGGACCACCGTCTTTCTGCCGACCCTTGACCCGCTGCAGCTCGGGGACGGGACGGTGGTCCGCGCGCTGTTCGACTCACTCGGGCGGGTCGTAGCCGGTCGCGACGGCGTCTCGCCACTGCTGGCGCGCTCGTGGCGCCAGCTCGCTACGAACGAGCTCGAGCTCGAGCTCGACCCGTCGGCGCGCTTCTCCGACGGCACGCCGGTGACGGCCGCCGACGCCGTGTTCTCGATCCGCACAACCCTCGAGGCCGGCTACCCGCTCGCCGCGGTGCTGGCGGGGCTCAGCGATCTACGAGCGACGGGCCCTCGCACGCTCGTCGTCCGCTCGGCTGGCGGCGACGCTCTGCTGGCGCGCCGCGTGGCGGTCGTGCCGGTGGTCTCGCAGGCCGCCTACTCCTCGACGACAACGTCGTTCGCCGATCGGCCGGTCGGCTCGGGGCGCTACGTGGTGACCGGCTTCAGCCCGGCCAGCTCGGTCGAGCTCGCTGCCAGCGCCTTTTCGTGGCGGGGACAACCCGAGACGGCGACGGCGACCCTTCGTCAGCTCGTCACCCAGGTCGCCCTCGTCGAGGCGCTGGCGGGAGGTCAGCTCGATGTCGCCGAGGACCTGCCCGGGGCGGCGGCTGCGGCCCTCGCCGGGAGCGACCCGATGGCGCTCGTCGGCCTCGGCGTCGACAGCTTCGTCGTGCTGAGGGCGGCAAGTGGGCCCTTCGCCGACCGCCGCGTGAGACTCGCAGCCAATCTCGCCGTCGATACGCCCGCGCTCGTCGCACGCCTTCTCGGCGGAGCGGGTGCGCCGCTTGCCGGCCAGCTGGTCGGCCCGTCGTGCTCGGGCTTCGAGCCGTCGCTCGCTGCTGTGACGCCAGATGTCGCGGGCGCCAGACAGCTGCTCGCCGAGGCGGGCTACGGCGGCGGCTTCGCCACCGAGCTCGCCGGTCCGATCGAGCTCGCCCCGACCCTCGATGCCCTCTCCGGCTCGCTTCGCGCCGTCAACATCCGCGCCGAGGTCGTGCTGCTCTCGAACGCGCAGTGGCTCGCAGCTCTGGCGAGCGGGGCCGGTTCCTGGCCGATGCTGCTCGTCCAGTTCGACGAGGCGCCTCTCTACGACGCCGGACTCGCCTACGAGCTCGTGGTCCGAGCCGGCGGCGACCTGACGGTGGCGCCGCGGGTGAGCCTCGCCAGCCTGGTCGCTGCCCAGGCCGGCGAGCTCGACGCCTCCCGGCGCCGGCTGCTCCTCGGTCAGCTGGCCTCTGCGGTCCGAAGTGAGCTGCCGTGCATCTTCCTCTACCGCCAGAGCTGGCTGTACGGCTGGCGAGCCGGAGTCGGCGGGATGCCCCCGGCGGGGTGGCCGCTCGATCTGGCGACCATCTCCGGCGCACCGTATCCGCCCGCCTGACGGCGGGGCCGTCCCCGGCGCTCGGGTCGGCGGGGCCGGTGACCGCCCGTCTCCTCGGCGGCTGGTCCCTCCGCCCTCTGTACCAGCTGCCGGTACCAGCTGCCGATACCCGTCGTGGAAATCGCCGGCCCGACTAGCGTGGCGGCGTGCCCTCGGCGACCGCACCGCCGACCGACGCGGTGCGCTCCTGGCACCCGCGCTCTCGAGGTCTCGAGCCCCACCCTGGCCTGAGGAGAAGCTTGTCGATGCCGTCGGACGACCCGAAGCCGTTCATCTGGCCCGACCCCGTCGACCACCTCACTGCGAAGCTGCGGTGCAGCAGGACCGCGCTCACCGGAGTCAGATCCGCGAAGGATCGCTAACAGCCGCAGATGACCGACGACGAGCAGCTGCCCGCGCACGCCTCGGCACACCTGTTGTCCACCTCTGTCGGTCGGCTGAACAGGCTGCGTGCGGCAGTCCTCGGCTGTAACGACGGGATCACGAGCACCGCCGGCTTGGTCGTCGGTGTCGCCGCAGCCACCGCGAGCACCCGGGCTTTGACGCTGGCGGGACTGTCCGGGCTGGTCGCCGGATCGTTGGCGATGGGCGGTGGCGAGTACACCTCGGTACGGGCACAGCGCGACAGCCACGATGCCCTGCTGCGCACCCAACGCGCCGAGCTCGCCGCCGTGCCCGACGAGGAGCTGGACGAGCTGGCCCACTTGTACATGCAGAAGGGTCTCTCCCTGCGATTGGCCCGCGAGGTCGCCGCCGAGCTGACCGAAAAGGATGCCTTGGCCGCCCACGCCGACGCCGAGCTCGGCATCGACTTGGAGGACCTCGTCAACCCGTGGGAGGCCTCGCTCGCCTCCGCGCTGTCGTACCTGACGGGAGGATTGCTCTCGCTCGTCGCCATCCTGCTGCCGCCGCGGAGCTATCGCGTCCCGGTCTGTGTCGGCGCAGTGCTGCTCGGTCTCGGGATCACCGGTTACCTCGCGGCGCGCCTGGGAAGGTCACCTACCGGTCGCTCGACGCTGCGGAACATCCTGGTCGGCGGCGCCACGATGGCAGTGACGTACGGCCTCGGTGCCATCGGGAGCGACCTCGGCTGACATCGGTCGGCGGCGGTAGCACGGCTCGCCTCTTGAGGTCAGCACACCCTCGCGTGCCCGCAGCGGGCGACACCAGCCCGCCGGAAGCGCCTCGAGGACCTCCCCCGCCTCGGGGCTCGCCTGGCTCGCAGTTGCCCTCGGCGCTGCTACCGCCAAGGTGTGCACCAGCGGCTGGCGCCGATCAGGCGGTGACGGCGCTGCGGGCTTGGCCGCCGAGCAGCTCCGTCGCCCGCCAGCAGTACCAGGCAGCCACGGAGCGGTACGGGGCGAACGGCTGGCCGAGCGGGACGAGCTGGCGCTCGGTCGGCATCGAC
>DAHUZG010000179.1 GCA_027306715.1 Acidimicrobiaceae bacterium | reverse complement strand
CCCGCCGGCGGCGAGCACGGGCACCATAGCTGGGGCGCGGGGCGACGACAAGGCCGCCGCCGGTTTCTGCGGCGGGTGTCGCCGCACGCGGCGCGGCGAGCAGAGCTGCGGTCGGCGCCCGCCGGCGCCCAGCCGCCAGCTGTCAGCTGCCGGAGCGCTCGCCGCGTCGGCCGGCACGCCCCCGCCTCCTGCCGGGGCGCGAAGGCCGGAGGATCGCCGCCTTGTCCGCCCGGCGGTCGAGGGGCCGGACCGGTGAGATCGGCACCGACGGCACCCGGCGCGGCCCTGACCAGAGCGCCGGGGGAGCGAAGATGGCGCCGGCGATGCCGTAGGCCGCCTTCTCGTAGTTGACCCGCCAGCCGACGAAGTCCGGCCACGCCTCCTCCGGCGACCGCTCGATGGGGAAGTCGACTGCCCGCATCCGCTCGACGGCGGCGAGGAAGTCGTCGTAGCCGAGCGAGATGCCCGTTGCCGGGTCGGCCTCCTGGGGCAGGTCGAGGCCGATTGCGAGAGCGATCCTCGTCAAACAGGTGAACCCGCCGCGCAGGCACAGCCGGGCGGCGATCTCGGGAGCCGCAGACGGCGACAGCGAGAGGTACAGCGCCGCCGAGTCGAGCACCCCGAGCAGGGCGATCAGCCAGGACGAGAGCAGGCGCGGGGAGCGGAAGTAGATGAGGGGGAGGTACGTCGTGTGGCTCTCGGCGACGTCGGCTGCCCAGCGCTCCCATTCGGCGTAGAGATCGGGAAGGGTGTCGACGGTCGAGACGCCGGTTCCGAGGCCGTAGTGCGTCCGTGCCAGCAGCTCCGGGCCCCATGTCGGCACGCCGGCACGGGCGTCGAGCAGGGCGACCGCCGTCTCGCGCCGGTTGAAAGCGGCATAGAGCGCCGGCAGGTAGCCGATCTGCAACGCCAGGGTCGCCAGCGCCGAGAAGGCGGCGAGCATCGCCACGATCTTGGCTCCGGCGCTCTCCGGGGAGAGGAACCCGATCGTGCTCATGTCCGAGCCGGACTCGGCGAGCGCATGGCCGAACCCACCCGGGGCGAGCGGCAAAAGGAGCAGCGCGAAGCCGACGAGAAAGGCGAGCAGCCAGCTCACCAGCTGGAGCACGAGCACGGCGGCAGCCTCGGCGGCGAGCGCCGAGTCCCGCCGGCGGTGGCCGCGGATCAGCCAGGCGACGGCGAGGAAGATGTGGTCGACCAGCCAGTCCACAAAGCGGGTCAGCATGCTCCGGTACGGCCTCGGCACAACCACAGTTCCGATCACGCTCGCCCCGGCCAGCACGACGGTGACACCACCGAGGGCGGCTGCGAGGTCGCGCAGGATCATCGCCGGCCGGCGCCCGGGTCCCGGCGTCGTGAGCCACCGGCGCCGCCGGGGCGCCCGCACCGGCCGGCAGTCAACCTGGCTCCATGCCGAAGCGGGCCATCAGCGCGCGCTCGTCCTCCGGCGAGGGCGGCCGCTCCTGGTGCCACAGCTCGTGCAGGGCGGCGAAGTAGCCGTCCATCGCCGGAGCATGGATCACGAGCAGGCGAGCCGGCTCCGGAGAACCGCTTCCGAAGGTGTGCGATCTTCCGCGCCGGACGAGCAGGAATTGCTCGGGCTCGAGGCTCAGCTCCTCTCCCTCGAGCAGCACCGAGACCGTCCCCTCGAGGACGAAGTACGCCTCGCTGCAGTTCGTGTGCCGGTGCGCTGGCGGCTGCCGCCCCCCCGGGGGGAGCGTGCGCTCCATGCACGAGAGGTCGCCGCCGGTGGTCTCGCCGATCGCCTTGAACCACATCTCACTGCCCCGGGCGCGGAAATGCCTGCCGCCCTCCCCCGGACCGAGAACCGGACCCGCCGCCGTCACGGTCGGCGCTCCGTGAGCCCGACGAGCCGGTCGAGATCCGGCGCCTCGGGAGGTGCCTGGCCGGCTCCATCGTCCACGGCGGCGAAGCGTACCGACCGCTTCGCGCCGGCGCGCAGGCGCCGGCGCCGGGCTCGCTTCGCGCCTCGGCGTCACCTGTGGCCGCCCATGAATCCCCCGGCCGAGATCTGTCAGGATCATCGAGGCGCGGGCTCGGTGGAGCGGTGCTCAGCGGTTGACTCGGCCTGTCACCCGAGGCGGCCTATCTGCTGAGGTGTCCCGCCTCGCGCCAGTAGGCCTTTGCGGCCGGGTGGAAGGCGACGGGCAACGGCGCGCCGTTTCCACCGCCGACGAGGTCGGAGATCTGAAGCGATGCAGCGCTTTGAAGGACGATCCGCTCGCTGCGACGGTCGAGAGCGGCACAGACGGCCGTGACGAGCGTCCCGGGCGCCTCGGCATGGACGAAGAGGGCGAAGCCCGAGAAGTCGATCGTCGCTACGTCGCGCTGAAGCGACGGGAAGTTGTCCGGGCTGAGCGTCGCCGCCCGGTAGCCCCACGAGGCCAGTCGATCGACCGTCGTCGGCGCCAGGGCCGCAATCCGCAGGCCGGCGGCGCAGGCGTGCTCGACCCAGGTGCCGGAGCCCTCGTCGATGATGGCGTCGACCTCGCCGGCCGCCGCCATCGCCAGCCGCCGCCCCCGCGACGGGAGCCCGTCGTCGAAGCTGGTGCTGCCGCCCCAGCTGTAGAGGTCGCCGATCGACCAGCCCGCCGCCTGCAGCACGTGGTCGAGAACGAGGTGGATGCTGTTGTTCGGCTGGGCGCGAAGCGACAGCCGCAGGGGATGGCGAGCATCGCCGACCTCTTCGAGCGAGGACACCGGCAGGTCCGGCCGGAACGCCACGACGAGCCGGTCGGGCGACGGCAGCACGCCGATCAAACCGACGGGCTGCGGACCGCGAAACGGCGGGATCCCTCGGGCTGCCAGCGCCAGCAGCACCGACGGGTTGACGACGCCGAGGAGGACGTCTCTCCGCACCACCGCGGCGATCGACTCCGCCGAGTCGTCTCCGGAGATGCGGAAGCTGACCGCGCTCGCCCCGCGCTCGCGCAGTGCGATCTCGAGCTGTTTGG
>DAHUZG010000178.1 GCA_027306715.1 Acidimicrobiaceae bacterium | reverse complement strand
CCTCGCTGCGGAAGGTCGGCGCCGGCCTCGACCTTCCGATCGCCGTCGGCGTGCTCGTGGCGACCGGCGAGCTCGAGCCGCGGCTCGTCGAGGGGTGCGGCTTCCTCGGCGAGCTCGGCCTCGACGGGTCGCTGCGGCCGGTCCCCGGGGCGCTCGCCCTGGTCGCAGCCACACCGGCCGACGCCGTCGTCGTGCCGCCGGACTGCCTCGTCGAGGGGCGCCTCGTGACGAGCCGCCGGGTGCTCGCGGGACGGTCGCTGCGCGAGGTCGTCGAGGCGCTGCGCGGCGACGGCGGGTGGGCGCCCGAGCCAGCCGAGCCGGCGGCGACAGCTGTCGTCGCCGGCCCGGCGCGAGCAGACCTCGCCACCGTGCGCGGCCAGGAGCTCGGTCGCCGGGCGCTCGAGGTGGCTGCAGCCGGGGGCCACCACCTGCTCCTTGTCGGGCCGCCCGGGGCAGGAAAGACGCTCCTCGCACGCTGCCTGCCCGACCTGCTGCCAGCTCTCGACACGCCCGAGGCGCTCGAGACGAGGCGGGTGTACTCGGCGGCGGGCGCCCTGCTCGGCTCGGGAGCAGATCGGCCGCCGTTTCGCGCCCCCCACCATTCCGCCTCGCCGGTGGCGTTGATCGGCGGCGGCTCGGCGACGATGCGGCCCGGAGAGGTCTCACTTGCCAACAACGGCGTGCTCTTCCTCGACGAGCTCGGCGAGTTCCCGACGACGGTGCTCGAGAGCCTGCGCCAGCCGATCGAGGAGGGCGTCGTGCGCGTCGCCCGCGCCCGGGGGGCGGTGAGCTTCCCGGCGCGCGTCCTGCTCGTCGCCGCCAGCAACCCCTGTCCCTGCGGCGAGGGCAGCCTTCCCGGCCGCTGCCGGTGCAGCCCGGCCGAACGCGCCCGCTACGGGCGGCGGCTGTCGGCGCCGCTGCTCGACCGTTTCGACCTGCAGGTCGTCGTCGAGCGCCCGCCGGCGGCCGCGCTGCTCGGGGGCGGCGGGAGCGTGGCTGAGTCCTCGGCGACGGTGGCCGTCCGCGTCGCCGCCGCCCGCCGGCGCGCCCGCAGCAGGTCGGTGCGCTGCAACGGCGAGCTGCCGGCGGCGCGTCTTGACGAATTGGCGCCGCTCGCACCCGGCGCCCGGCGGCTGTTGCTCGAGCGGATGACGACCGGAGCGCTGAGCGTCCGGGCGCTCGTCCGGGTGCGGCTCGTGGCGCTCACGATCGCCGACCTCGCCGGCACCGACCCGCCGCTCGACGAGGAGCAGGTGGCGGCCGCCCTCGGGCTACGAGCAGGGCGCGCCGCGCTGGTGGTGGCGTGAGCGCCACCGCCGGCCTGCCCGACGCCGCCTATGCCACGGCGATCGCCGGACTGCGTGGAGTCGGACCGGCTCTGCTGCGGGGCCTGCTGCTCGACCGCCCGGCGAGGTGGTGCTTTGCCGAGCTCATGGCCGGACGCGGGGAGGCGCTACTCGCGCCGGGATTGAGCAGAGACGAGCAGGCCGTCCGTCGTCGACCCCCTGCGGGCACGCTCGAGCGCCTCTCGGCCGAGGCGCGCAGCGTCGACGTCGCCGGCGGATGGGAGCGTCTCTGCCGGCTCGGGGTTGGCGTCGCCCGGCCCGGCGAGGCGGCCTACCCGCCACGGCTGGAGTCGGACCTCGAGGCGCCAGCGGTGCTCTTTGTCTCCGGCGCCGTGCCCGCTGCGACGCGACCCGCGGTCGCCGTCGTCGGCACTCGGGCCTGCACCCACTACGGCGAGGAGGTCGCCGCCGAGCTGGCAGGAGCGCTCGCCGGGGCCGGCGTCGTCGTCGTGTCCGGGCTGGCTGCGGGCATCGACTGCGCGGCCCATGCTGGCGCGCTCGCCCCCGGCGAAGCGGCCGCGCCGCCGCTCGGCATCGTCGGCGGCGGCGTCGACGTCGTCTACCCGGCGTCGGCGGGGCGGATCTGGCGTCTTGTCGCCGAGCGTGGGGCGATCGTCTCGGAGGCGCCGCCCGGGACGGCCCCGGAGGCCTGGCGCTTCCCCGAGCGGAACCGGATGCTGGCGGCGATGTCCGACGTCGTCGTCGTCGTCGAGTCGCACCGCCGCGGCGGAGCGTTGCACACCGTTGAGGCTGCCGCGCGCCGCGGCGTGCCCGTCGGTGCCGTGCCCGGCTCGGTCCACAGCGCCGCCTCGGCAGGCACGAACGACCTCCTCGCGGACGGGGCCCACGTCGTGCGCGAGGTCGCCGACGTCCTCACGCTGCTCGCGCTGAGTCGCCCGATGGAGCCGTCGCCGGTAGGGCCGTCGCCGGGAGGGCCGTCGCCGGTGGGGCGGCGCCGTGTCGCGGGCGCTGCCGCCCGCACCCCCGCAGGACGCGGCGGGCGGCGCCAGCTGTCTCGGAGAGAGCCGGGAGACGAGCGCCAGCAGCGGGTCCTGGGCGTGCTCGAGGAGCGCCCGCTCGGCCTCGGCGAGGTGATGCAGCGGAGCGGACTCGGCCTCGAGGCTTCGTCGTGGGCACTCGAGCAGCTGGCGGCGAGCGGCCTCGTCGCCCGTGTCGGGGCGGGGTGGGAGCGCCGCTGCTGAGCGCGCCGGCGCCCCCCTCGCACGCGAAGCGGCAATGTGCGAGCATCACAGCAGATGCGACCGATCTGGCGGCGCGCATGAGCGCCATCCGTCTCGGGATCGTGGTGCGCGCTCCGCTCCGGCGCCACCCGGGTTCCCCCCCCGGGCCGAGCGGCCTCGACGAGATCGTCGAGAGGGCGCGGGCGGCCGAGAGGGCCGGCTTCGACGCCTTCTTCCTCGACGGCCGGCAGCCCGCCATCGACGGCGGTCGGGGCTTCGCTGGCACGGCGACGCTGTCGCCGGAGCGCTCGCTGCCGGTCGTCGATCCCTTCGTCGTGCTCGGCGCCGTCGCCGTCTCGACGAGCAAGCTGACGATCGGCTGTTTGTCGAGCGCCGTCGGCGAGCGACCCCCGGCGGTCCTTGCCAAGGTTGCCACCTCGCTCGACGTCTGCTCGGACGGCCGGACGGTGCTGGCGCTCGCTCCCGATCGCGCCGATCCCGGCGAGGACGGGCTCGAGAGGCTCTCCGAGGCGCTCGAGGTGTGCCGGGCGCTGATCCGAGTTCCCTCGCCGAGCTTCTCCGGCCGCCATTACCGGCTCGACAGCGCCTCCAACGAGCCCCGTTACGAGCACGTGACCGGCGGCATGCCGATCGTCCTTGGCATACCCTCCGGCTGCGGCGAGGCGACGACGACGAGGCTGCTCGACCTGGCGGCGCGCTTCGCCGACCTCTGCGTGATCGAGCTCGCTCCCCTCGAGGCAGGCGCCATCGAAGCGCTGCGCGCCACGATGTCACCGTTCGCGCGCCGCGCCGGCCGCCTCGACGGCTGTCCGACGCTGCTCGCCCGGGTCGCAGCCGGCACCCTCGACGAGGGCGCGCTCGGCAAGCTCGCTCGCACCTGCCGCGCCGCCGGCGCCGACGGCCTCGTCCTTGACTGGAGCGACGGGGCAGTCTCGCCGGCACGGCTGTTCGAGGTCGGGGAGCTGCTCGCCGGCTCGTGAGCGTTCTCGGAGCTCTGGGCCGCCGGCGCTTCTCGAGCGCGCCGGCGAGCTGCAGCGTCACCGGACCGGGGCAGGCGCGCAGCGGCGAGCTGTCGATCGCCTCGATCGGCTGGACGCCGCGCACCGTCGAAGTGAGAAAGGCTTCGGCGACAGAGTCGGCGCGGAAGTCCTCGATCGCCACGTCGAGCTCGCCGGCCCCGCATTCGAGCACCACGGCGCGGGTGACACCGGCGAGGCAGCCCGAGCTGAGCGGCGGAGTGACCGCTGATCCGTCCTCGAGGACGACGAAGACGTTCGAGCCGGTGCCCTCGCAGAGGTTGCCGGCGACGTTGGCGAAGATCGCCTCGTCGGCGCCCTGCTCGCCGGCCCAGGCCAGGGCTCGGGCGTTGCCGGCGTAGGAGGTCGTCTTGAGCCCTGCGAGAGCCCCCCGCTCGTTGCGTGGCCAGGGGACGACGGCGACCCGGGTGGTCGGCGCCGGCTCCCCGGCGGCCGCGGCGAGCACGATCAGCGATCGGTGACCGAAGACCCGCGAGGAGCCGAGCGGCCCCTCGCCGGCGGTGTAGGTGATGCGCAAGCGGCCGAGCGCCAGCTGCTCGCTGGCGAGCACCTGCTCGACCGCCGCACGGACCTCGTCCGGGTCGGGCTCGGCGAGGCCGAGCCCGTTGGCGGAGGCGGCCAGGCGGCTCAGGTGGCGCTCGATCAGCACCGGCGCGCCGTCGCGCACGAGGACGGTCTCAAAGACGCCGTCACCGACGACGAAACCGTGATCGAACACCGAGACCACCGCCTCCCCGGCGGGGACGAGGTGGCCGTTGACAAAGGCGAGCGGGGCCATCGGCTCTGCCTCGGCGCTACCCGGTGGTCCCGCCACCGCTGCTCGCCCCGATCCCGCCGGCGACCTCAGCGGTCAGCCCGGCGGCGATCTCGGCGGCGATCTCGCGGCGGACGAGGTCGATGTCATCGGGGTGGGTGAGGCCGATCGAGCGGGCCTCGGTGGCGACGACGCGAAGGCGCGCCGCGCCCGAGGCGACGACAGCAGCGACGACGTCGGGCAGCAGCAGCTCCGCCCCGCCGCTGGGCGGACCGGCGGCGACGGCCTCCTCGAGGGCGTGAAGGATCGAGGCCTGGAACCCCCACAGGTTCATCGAGACGAGCTCGTCGCCGCTTAGCCGCTCGTCGAAGGCGGCGCTCGGGTCGCTGCGGCGGTCGGGCCCGAGAGCGGCGGCATCGAAGTCGCCTCCCGGGCGGCGGCGCACGGACTGCTCGCGGACGCGCACGAGGTAGCCCGAGTCGTCGACCTCGCACAGGCCGCGGGTGAGCGGGGCCTCGGTGAGCACGGTGTTGCGCAGCCGGTAGGCGACCATCACGTGCTCGGCGGCGGTCGCGGCCGCCGCGGCGGCGAGCGAGTCGTGCAAGACAGAGATGGCGTGCTCGCCGTAGAGGTCGTCGGCGTTGGCGACCGCGAAGGCGCCGTCGAGCAGCCGCCGCGCCGAGAGCACCGCCGGCGCCGTGCCGGCGAGGGGCATCTGGTCGACGAGCTCGACCGGCAGGCTCGCCGGCCAGGCGCGCCGGACGTGGGCACCGACCTCCTCGCGGATCTCGGCACGGACGACGAGCACGACCCCGGCGAAGCCGCAGCGCTGCGCCGACCTCGCCGTATAGTCCATGATCGACTCGCCGTTCGGGCCGACCGGCGCCAGCTGCTTCAGGCCGCCGAAGCGCCGGCCGTGACCGGCGGCAAGGACGACGAGCTGCACGCCGGGATGGTAGTCCGGGGTGACGTGGCCGGCGGCGGCCCCGCCGCGCGGCGAGTGCCGCAGCCGAGCGGGCCGGCTCGGACGGCACAGGCGCTCGAAGCAGC
>DAHUZG010000062.1 GCA_027306715.1 Acidimicrobiaceae bacterium | reverse complement strand
ATCTACACGCGAGTAATCTTTCCCTACACGACGCTCGTCCGATCTGCCCGCCCCAGCCGGTCGAGCCGTGGGCGGGGACGCGCGAGGCCGGCGAGTACGGGCCGATTGCGCCGCAGCCTGCGGCGGGAGCGGGATATGTCCCGGACGACCCGGCCCGGCGCGACGAGGACTGCCTCAGCCTCAACGTCTACACCCCGGCCTGCGACGCAGCCTCCCGCCCCGTGATGGTCTTCTTGCACGGCGGCGCCTTCGTCAGCGGTACGGGCTCCTCGGCGATGTACCGGGGGCTAGCTCTGGTGGGTCGCGGTGTCGTTCTCGTGACGATCAACTACCGGCTCGGCGCACTCGGGTTCCTCGCTCATCCCTGTCTCGCCGAGCCGACGCACGAGGGGTTCGGCAACTGGGGCCTTGCCGACCAGCTCGCTGCTTTGGCCTGGGTGCGCGACAACATCAGCGGCTTCGGCGGCGACCCTGCACGTGTGACGCTGTTCGGGGAGTCGGCGGGAGCGATGTCGGTCGCCGACCTTCTCGGTGCTCCGGCCGCCGCCGGTCTCTTCCGCCGTGCCGTTCTCCAGAGCGGCGCCGCCCTGGCCGCCTCTCCCGCCGCATCGGCACGCGTCGCCGAGCAGCTCGGCGGCGAGCTCGGCATCGGCGAGCTGTCGCGCGAGCGGTTGAGCGCCGTTCCGGCCGACGAGATCGTCGCCGCCCAGACAGCGGTCGCCGGCCGGATCGATCGTGGCATCGGGCTGCCTTTCCAGCCCGTCGTCGACGGTGGTCTGCTGCCGGTCCATCCGGCGACAGCGATCGCCGCCGGTGCCGCAGCCCACGTCGAGCTGCTCGTCGGGACCAACGCCGACGAGTTCCGCTTCTTCTCCTTCGCGATCCCCGACCTCTCCGACCTCGACGACCGGCGTGCCGAGGAGGTGGTCGGGGCCTACCTGAGCGGTGCCGGCGTGCCGGCCGAGCGGCTGCATGCGCACGACCTCGTCGAGGCGTACCGGTGCGCCCGGCTCGCCCGCGGCGAGGAGACGTCATCCCGTGAGCTGCTCGAAGCCATCGCCACGGACTGGCTCTTCAGGTTGCCTGCCCTGCGCCTCGCCGACGCCCAGCGGCGGGCCGGGGGGCGGGTCCGCGCCTACCTCTTCACCTGGGAGTCGCCGTTCGCCGGCGGCGCGCTGCGCTCGTGCCACGGGCTCGAGCTGCCGTTCGTCTTCGGCACCTACAACCATCCGATCATCGGGCTGTTCGCCGGCACCGGACCGGAGGCGGACCGCCTCGCGGCGACGATCGGCGACTGCTGGGCGAGCTTTGCTGCCAGCGGCGACCCGTCGAGCCGGCAGAGCGGCGAGTGGCCGGCGTACGAGCCGGGGCGCCGGGCGACGATGGTGCTCGGCACCGCGGTTCATCTCGAGGAGGCGCCGCGAGAGGCCGAACGCGCCTTTCTCGACGAGCGCCTCGGTCGCTACGGTGTCGGCGGACCGATCGAAGGCGCGGAACCGGCATCGGTGGCGCTGCTGGCGGAGGTGCCGCCGGTGGGCGGGGCCTTGGCTGCGGAGCCGCCGGGGCGACCCGGGTCGCGGGAAGGCTCGGGACCGCGCGCCGACTAGCTACTTCGAGCGGCGGGCGGCGGACGCCGCCTCGCAGACGGGGACGTAGCCCAACTGGCAGAGGCAGGGCGCTTAAAACGCTCATCGGTGAGGGTTCGAGTCCCTCCGTCCCCACGAAAATTTGACGAATTACTTTGTGACAGTTTGATGTCCGCATTCTCGAGCGGCCGGAAAGTCCGCTTCAGGACCGGACGTCGGAGAGACGCCTGTCGTAGTCGTCCGCAAGTGCCAGGAGCGCTCCTGACCCGTCGCCGGTGAAGCAGGAGCCGTGCATGACGGCGAGCGTCCTAGGAGCAAGGTCGGCCAGTCGCCGGATCGTGGGAGCGGTATTCGGAGTGAGGCAGGTGGCCCCGAAGACATCCTCTGCGTGCGCGGCGGCCCCGACAATGTCGTCGGTCGTGATCGCCGGGCCGTTGCCGAGGTGGGTGAGCAGGTCTCCGCACAGCAACGTCTTGGTGGTCTCCTCGTAGAGGACTTGGGCCTCCCAGCCGTGGGGGACGTGTGGCGTGTCGATGTGCCGGACACGATGTCGGCCGAGCTCGACGACCTGGCCGTCGGTGAGT
>DAHUZG010000164.1 GCA_027306715.1 Acidimicrobiaceae bacterium | reverse complement strand
TCTGGACGTCGTCGTGGTCGTCGAGGAGATCCATGAGGTGCAGCACCCTGCGCGCCGTCTGCTCGTCGTCGACCTCGACCGTCGCCGTCGGCAGCATCGTCACCTCGGCGGAGCTGTAGGCGATCCCCGCGGCGTCGAGCGCCTCTCTCACCGCCGGCAGGTCGGCGGGCGCGGTCACGACGGTGAAGCTCTCGCCGTCGTCGCGGACGTCCTCGGCACCGGCCTCGAGGGCGACGGCCATGAGGTCGTCCTCGGGCACCGAGCGGGGAGCGACGATGACCCCCTTGCGCTCGAACTGCCAGGAGACCGCGCCCGGCTCGGCCATCGAGCCGCCGTTGCGGGAGAAGATCGTCCGGACCTCGGCGCCAGTTCGGTTGCGGTTGTCGGTCAGGCACTCGACGATCATCGCGACGCCCGAGGGGGCGTACCCCTCGTAGGAGACCGCCTCGTAGCGAACGCCGTCGAGCTCGCCCGTGCCGCGCTTGACGGCCCGTTCGATGGTGTCGAGCGGGACCGAGGCGTCGCGGGCCTTCTGGAACATCGATCGCAAGGTGGCGTTGGCGGTGATGTCGCCGCCCCCTTCTCTGGCAGCCACCTCCACCTGGCGGATCAGCTTGGCGAAGAGCTTGCCTCGCGCCTGGTCCTTGGCACCCTTTTGATGCTTGGTCGTCGCCCACTTCGAGTGTCCGGACAATCGCTTGCCTCCCTTCTCGTCCCACCCGCCGCGCCCGGGCGGCCCTGTGGCCATCCGCCATCCGGTCCCCGCGTCACCGGCGTCGGCGGAGCCCGGCGCTAGAGCTCGTGAAGCATCGCGGCGCGCTCGGCGACGGCGAGCGCGCCGCGGACCGGCGTCGGCGGCTGCCCCTCGGCGAGCGGTGCGCACCATAGCGGCGCGGTGAGGCGTGCCGTCACGGGGTCGAGGGCCGCCGGCCTGGTCGGGCGGGTGGCGAGCTTGTCGAGGGCGGCACCGAGACCGGGCGGGTAGCGGGTGACCCGGACGGCGGCGAGGTCGGCGCCCGCCTCCCGGGTCGCCCCGGCGAGGCGCATCACGACGAGCGGCGTCTGTGACCAGATGCGGGCCAGCAGCGCCATGGCGCGCGTGGCGTCGGCGGCGACGGCAGTGTCACCGCGGCGCAGATGGGCGAGCTCGTGGGCGAGCACTCCTTCGAGCTCGATCCGGTCGAGGGCCGCCACGAGGCCGCTCGTCACGACGAGGACCGCATGCTCGTGCGACGAGCCGAGCACCACGGCGTTGGCAGCCTCGTCTTCGAGGACGCGTACCTCGGGCATCGCCAGCCCGCTCGCCACGCAGAGCCCGTCCACGAGATTGAGAAGGCGGGCGTCGTCCGGCGACGCTGCGGGGCGGCCACCGACGGCGCCGGCGAGCCGGTGCGGGTCACCGAGCCTGGCGGCGGCGGCGACGAGCGCCACGCCGAGGACCGCGAGCACGATGCCGGCAGCGAGCTCGCCGAGAGCCAGCAGCACCACGCCCGCCAGCGTGAGCAGCAGCGGCGCCCCGCGCGCCGCCCGCGCCGGACCACGCCGAGGGTGTGGCGGGCGGGGCGCCGTGCGGGTGAGCACGGGTGCGGGTGGCGCGCTCAGGACCGGCGGCCCGGCGGCGACACTGGCCGTCCGCTGCTGGCGCGGACCGCGGGGCGGCGGGCGCCGCCCGTCGCCCCGCGGCCTTCGGGCGGCGGCGCGAGGACGAGGAGGCATCAGCCGAAGTGTACGGCCCTGCCGGCGCCGGCTACGACCGCACCGCCCCGGCGGCGCGCCGCGCATACCGGTCCTGGTAGAGAGCCGCGAGACGGCGAAACGAGTGGGCGGCCGCCCGCGCCCGCCCGGCCGCTGCGAGCTCTGCTCGGCGCTCGGGAGCGCCGAGCAGGGCTTCCATCGCTGCGGTGAGCGCGGCAGCGTCGCCGGGGGCGACGTAGACGGCGGCGTCGCCGGCGGCGAGGCGGTAGCCGGGAAGGTCCGACGCGACGACGGGGGCGCCGGCAGCCATCGCCTCGAGGAGCACGACCCCGAACGACTCCCCGCTCAGGGACGGGGCGACGACGAGCGTCGCGCCCGCCAGCCGCGCCGCCACCTCGGTGTCGTCCGGCGCGCCGCACCACTCGACGCGACCGGCGCGCGCCCCCGGGCGCAGCGACGAGCTGAGCGGCCCCTCGCCGATGACGCAGAGCCGAGCGTCGGCGGTGAGAGCGGCGAACGCCGCGAGGAGGACGGCGAGACCCTTGCGCGGCTCGTGGCGGCCGACGAAGACGACGGTCGGCGCTTCGAAGACGTGCGGCACGGCGCCGGCGAAGCGGTCGATGTCGACGGCGTTCCAGAGGACCTCGCAGCCGGTGTCGCGCCCGGCGACCTCGTCGAGGGTGTCGCGGGCGGCGGCCGAGACGGCGACACAGGCGTCGAGCCGGTGAAGGAGGCGGCCGGCGGCCCGAGCGGCGAGCCGGTACCCGGCGCCGGCGCCGGCCCGGTGGACGGTGCCGATGGTGGGGGCGGCATGGGCGGCCGTGGCGGCCATCCCGACGCTCGGGGCCAACGGCTCGTGGACGTGCACGACCTGCGGCTCGAGCTGGCGCAAAGCCCGCCAGGTGAGAACGGCCGCCGCCGGGCTCAGAGCGACGGGCGCCCGCGACCCGTTGGCCGGGACGCTCAG